>JAQWDO010000009.1 GCA_028705415.1 Dehalococcoidales bacterium | reverse complement strand
GTATTGGCATCAATGGCGACCCCGAGGGGATTTGAACCCCTGATCTCCACCGTGACAGGGTGGCATGTTAGACCGCTACACCACGGGGCCGTGCCCAGTACCGATGAAGTTTATCAAGAATGGCAAATAATTGTCAACCGTAAACAGTTGTGGTTGTCAGGCTTGATCGAGCAGTTTATCATCATTTGGTAACCAGCAGTGCGAACAAGAATACTTTAGCGAAGCTGCAGGAAAAATTGTTTGTAACAATTACGTGTGTTATAATTAGCCAAAATTACGTTTTAATGAGAAGAGGCACAAGCGTGGCAGTTAAAGAAAGTAGAAGGAAATCAGAAGCAGCAGATACTCAGGTCGCTGAAGGACAGCCCCATGATTATGAAATGGTTGTGGTGCTTAGACCTGCGGCAGCTGACGCGGAAAATGAAAAGGCAGTAGAGAATTTGCAGAAGATGATCGAAGGCCAGGGTGGCAGTATAAAGCAGATGGAGCCATGGGGAAAGAAGAAGCTGGCTTATCCTATTGCGCACCTGAGCGAAGGTTATTACATTCTTGTCCGTTTCAACCTGGATCCGGCTAAAACCAGAGAGATAGAAAACAAGCTAAGGATCAACGAGCAGGTTCTTCGTCATCTCCTGGTTGTAGACGAGAGCTAGTTGTAAGGAGAGAGCGTAATGGTAAGTTTGAACAAGATAATGCTGATTGGTAACGTCGGAAGCGATCCAGAGATGCGTTTTATTGCCAACGGCAATCCGGTAACATCATTTAGACTGGCGACCAACCGTTTTTTTACAACCCCGGAAGGAGAACGCAAACAGGAGACTGACTGGTTCAGTATAGTGACCTGGAACAAACTGGCAGAGCAATGCAATCAGTTTCTTGCCAAAGGGCGCCTGGTATATGTAGAGGGCAGGCTTCATAATCGGAGCTGGGAGGCCCAGGATGGTCAGAAAAGGACCCGCACAGAAGTAATTGCCAGCCGTGTGACTTTCCTTGACCGGCAATCTCAGGGCGGTACTGAAGATAAAGCAGATGACATCTATAATGACGAAATCACTCCGGATGACATTCCCTTTAGTTAAGGCAAGATATACGCAAGTCAAAAGATCAGAGTAAACCAAATCTAAATAAGGAGATATAACATACCTGTGGCAAGAGAAATAACCACAAAACCCAAAGGTAGAACTGGCGGCAAATGGGGCGGTAACAAATTTGTTGCCAGGAGAAAAGTTTGCACTTTTTGTGCTAATAAGAGTACCCGCATAGATTACAAAGATGTAAATCTGCTGGGGCGTTATCTTACCGACAGGGCAAAAATACTGCCCAGAAGGCGGACCGGTAATTGCGCAAGGCATCAGAGAGCTTTAGCGGCAGCAATTAAACGAGCTCGATACCTGGCGCTTCTTCCCTATACTGCCGAGCATATATATGAAATGGGGGCGACCTATGAAATGAGCCGTCCGCATTACAGGAAGGATTATCATAAACCGGTTGCCGAAGCGGCTGCTTTACCTGAAGCTGCTGCTGAGACTGCTGAAGCTGTAAATGCAACTGCAGAAAACGAGGTTGTGGCTGAAGCAGAAACAGAAGCGGAAGTTGTAATAACTGCAGATAAAGAAGCGGAAGAGTAAACATCAGTATTTTGTTTTGTAATGAGGAGTAATTGTGCCTAAGAGAACATATCAACCAAAAAAGATTCCCAGAAAACGGGAGCATGGTTTTATGGCGCGTATGAGCACCCGGGGGGGACGTGCGGTATTAAAGGCAAGGCGCTTGAAGGGGCGTAAACGGCTTACCGTTGTCTAGAACAAAGCCGATTGAAGCCGGTTACCGGAAACACACCGGCACCGGCTTAACCTTTCTGTACCAGTGAAAGGAAAGCAATACCTCAGGGATACAAAAGAATACAGCAGGGTCCATCAGCAGGGTGCCGTTTTCAGGAGGCGAGGGCTCAACTTGAAAGCGGCCGAAAACGGTATGGAATATTCGCGCTGGGGTCTGGTGGTAAGCAAAAAGGTTGGCTCTTCGGTGGTCAGAAACAGGGTCAAGCGAATGCTTAGGGAGATATTCAGGCAAACGCATATAAAATCGGGATGGGATCTGGTAATTGTTGCCCGCCCTTATATAAACAGTATGAGTTATGAGAATATTAAAAACCAGGTAAATGCAATGCTGGAAGAAGCCGGTATAATTTAGAAAGGGGAAAGTAATGAAAACACTTTCACTGGCAATGATACGCTTCTACCAGAAATATATTTCAACCGTCCTCCCTTCCTCCTGCCGCTATACACCGACCTGTTCACAGTATACATATGAAGCCATAAGCCGTTTTGGATTGGGCAGGGGGGTATGGATGGGAGTAAAGCGCATTGGCCGCTGCCACCCCTTTAATCCAGGTGGCTACGATCCTGTTCCGGAGAGGAATCAGTAATTATAAACTAAGGAAGAACGGTGCATAATAGAAAAACCTTTAAATTATTTTCATTAATAGTGCTGCTGATACTCGGTTTGACTGTTACCAGTTGTGTTGGAGTAGGTACTGCCCGGTCAGGGTGGTCCGGGGTGGTTGCCGGAGAGGAATCGGTATACCTCGGTTCCGGCGCTGGCAAGCTGGTTGCCCTTAACTCCAGCAACGGTTTTTACCAGTGGCAGGAAGCATTGGAATCAGCGGCTTCCGGAGGAGGTTTGGGGTGTTCCGGAGCCACAGCGGCGGTTATTTATTCCACCCCGGTGTTATACGGTGAAACAGTATACATTGGCGATGGTAACGGGAGACTCTATGCCTTTAACGTCAGCGACCGGCAATCAAAAAATGTCACTTTGAACGCGGACAAGCCCGGTGCTATTATCGGAAATCCGTTGGTTGCTTTCGATAGTGTTTATGTAGGGTCTACAGATGGTAACCTTTATGCATATGATGCCGCCTCCCTTACATATAAATGGCATTACAACACCGGCGGCGAGATTTGGGCATCTCCCGCATTGTGGCAAGATAGCGTTTTCGTTGCTTCGTTTGATAAAAAGCTATATTCGGTGGACGCCGAAACCGGCCAAGCAAATTGGGAGAAACCTTTTGAAGCCAACGGGCCCATCATTGCCTCTCCTGTTGTATTTGGGGATACTGTGCTGGTTGCCTCGCTGGACCGTCATATTTATGCAGTAAATGCGGAAACCGGGGATTTGCAGTGGAGTTACCCGGCCGGGGAAACAGACGGAGAAGCACCCAAACGCTGGCTGTGGGCTACTCCCCTGGCAGGTGAAGGTAAAATATACGCCTCCTGCATGGATGGCATTGTTTATATTCTTGACCAGAACAGCGGGGATTTAGTCGATATCATCGATATCGACGAACCTATAGCTTCGACACCGGTATTTGCTGGCGACCGGCTGGTGATTGCTACTGAAAGCGGTAAGATATATTCAGTCAACACCACCAGTTACCAAAAAATTGAGCTTAGGAATATAGATGCCGAACTGGCATCGCCCCTTGGGGTGGATGGCACAACTGTTTTTATTCATTCAACAAAGGGAAATGCAGTTTATGCCATAAATGGAGAAACCGGAGCCTTGCTGTGGTCAACATCCCTGAGTTAGTAATGCAAAATTGTGAGGTAACATTCAGTTGGATATAGGAGCAATTTGGGACCTTATCATCCTGAAGCCGATGATAAACAGCATGATCTCCCTCTCACAGGTGTTGTGGGGAAGTTTCGGGCTGACTATCATCATATTGACTTTGATTGTTCGCGGGGCAATGTACCCGCTGACTTTAAAACAACTAAGGGCATCCAAGGCCATGCAGTCTCTTCAGCCAAAACTGGCTGCACTGCAAAAGAAACACGGCACGGATAAAGAGAAGCTTGCCCAGGAGCAGATGCGCCTCTACAAGGAATCAGGAGTCAGCCCTACCGGTTGCCTGCTGCCGATGCTTATCCAGATGCCAATCTGGATTGCCCTCTATCAGGCGATTATCAGGGTTATGGCCGTCAATCCGGAAAGCTTTTTAAATCTTTCTCATTATCTTTATTCCTGGCCGGTGGTGTATGAAGCACTGCCGCTGAATAACCAGTTTCTGTGGCTGAACCTGGCAACTCCGGATTACTTGCTGGCGATACTGGTTGGCCTTTCCATGTTTATCCAGCAGAAGATGACTCAGGCGCCGGCAGCGGCGGGTGCGTCTCCCGCCCAATCGCAGGCCCAGAGTATGACAGTTATGATGCCGCTGATGTTTACATTCCTGTCCATGTCATTCCCCAGCGGTTTAGCCCTTTACTGGGTGACCTCTAACATAATCAGTTTCATAATGCAGTATTTCATTACCGGTTGGGGCGGCCTGGAGCCAATGAAGAACAGGCTTGTTGAGCGGATTGCCGGGATCTTTTCCGGCAAATCCACAATCTCTTTGAAGAACCGGCTTATTTCCAATGGTGAGAAATACGATGATTCTGCCGGTGATGATAGTAAGGGGCCAGCCGGCGATGATGGCGTTCAGGAAAGTGCGTTACGGCAGGAAACTGGGGAACAAGAACCGCCCGGCCCCAAAAAACCGGGCAAGGAAAAAGGCAAGGCCCAGGGGAAAAAGAGCAAGCGCGGTAAACGTAAATAATGGTCTAAGCACAGGAGGCCGGTACCAGTGATTGAAGAAATGAAAGTAAACGAACAATTAATAATAGATATCCAGGGTATTATTGAAGAACTGCTGGATAAAATGGGAATAGTGGCCGCTGCGGAGTATAAGGAAGATGCTATCGTGCAGGAAGTTGAGCGAATACCCAGGCCTCTTCTGTTTGATATTGATTGTGCCAATCCCGGAATACTAATCGGTCGCGCCGGTCAGACACTGGACTCTTTGCAGTACCTTTTGCGTACTATGATAAGCCATATGCTGGATGAGGAGATCCCGCCTATTGTTGTGGATGTCAGCGGATACAAACAGCGCCGCTATAAATATCTGAAAGATCTGGCCGTCAGGGCTGCCAGCCAGGTTGTGGAAAGCGGTGAACCTTTGACGCTTGAGCCTATGTCTGCATATGAGAGGCGTATCATACATACAGCTCTTAATGATGACGAGCGTGTCATTACTGAAAGCACCGGATTTGAAGATAGCCGCAAAGTGGTGATTAAACCGGCAAAATAGCGGTGTTTTTGATAGGCAATCCCGGATTATGTTATTCTCAATCCCGCTCGGGTAACTTCAGGGCGGGATTGATTATTAGAAAGGAAGATATATGGGTCAAGTCTTTCAACCGGTAGATACCAGGATAAATTTTCCCAACCAGGAGGAAAAAATTCTTGAGTTCTGGAAAAGCCGGGAAATATTTAAAAAAAGTATTACCAGTCGGGAGGGAGGAGAGCGCTTTGTGTTTTACGAAGGCCCTCCAACAGCCAATGGCAACCCTGGTATACACCATGTGATATCCAGAATCTTCAAGGACGTTATTCCGAGATATAAATCCATGCAGGGATACTATGTGCCACGTATTGGCGGCTGGGATACTCACGGGCTGCCGGTTGAGCTGGAAGTTGAAAAAGCCCTGGGATTCAGCTCTAAAACTGATATCGAAAACTATGGGATCGATCGCTTCAATGCCAGGTGCCGGGAGTCGGTATTCAAGTATCTCAAGGAGTGGAACGCCTTTACTGATCGCATTGCTTTTTGGGTAGACCTCGATAATGCCTACATTACCATGAACAACAGCTATATCGAAAGCTGCTGGTGGTCGATAAAAAAGATGTGGGATGATGGACTGGTATACAGGGGGTATAAAACAGCTGCGCATTGCCCTCGTTGTGGAACATCACTGAGTTCGCATGAAGTTGCACAGGGGTATGAAGAAAATACCGTCGATCCTTCTGTTTACATAAAGTTTAAACTGACACCTGATAGTGTCTCCCGAATCGGAATGGAAGAGATTGCTGAAAGACCGGTTTATTTACTGGCATGGACAACTACACCGTGGACATTACCGGGAAATACCGCTCTGGCAGTCGATGCAGGTTCCACCTACACACTGGTCGATATGGGTGAATATCTAATGATCGTCGCTGAGAAACTGCTGCCGGTGCTGGATCTTTCCGGAAGTGACATGCTTGGCAGAATCAGCGGGGAGAACCTGTCAGGGCTGGAGTATGTGCCACTCTATAATCCGCATGAGTATGGAATTGAACGCATGCGTTTTATTGCCGGTACCAGTGAACTTGAAAACCAACCGGAAGTAAAGGACCTGAAATACCGGGTTATCGGGGCGGATTTTGTATCGATGGAAGACGGCACGGGAATAGTGCATATAGCGCCAGCTTTTGGCGAGGCTGACTTTGAAGCCGGCAAAGCCGAAGCTCTCGATTTTGTTCAGCATGTTGACCTGAGCGGAAAAATAACCGGTAATTTTAATTTTGCCGGGCTTTTTGTCAAAGAAGCAGACAAGCTGATATCGCGCGATCTGGAAGAACGGGGCTTGCTTTACAAAGAAACTACTATCACTCACACCTATCCGTTTTGCTGGCGCTGTTCTACACCACTTCTTTACTACGTCAAGCAATCTTGGTACATCCGGACAACTGCCTGCAAGGAACGGCTTATAAACCTGAACCAGCAGATTAACTGGTATCCGGAGCACATCAAGGATGGCCGCTTCGGTGATTGGCTGGAAAATAATGTGGATTGGGCATTTTCCCGCGAGCGGTATTGGGGCACGCCGTTACCGGTATGGACCTGTGAAGCGTGTGGAGAATTCGATTGTATCGGTGGAATAAAAGACCTTGAGACCAAGCCAGGCTTTTCCGGTTTTGAAGGCGAGATAGACCTTCACCGGCCTTACGTTGATAAACTGACATACAGGTGCCAATGCGGCGGGCTGATGCGCCGCCAGAGCGAGGTAATCGACTGCTGGTTTGACTCCGGGAATATGCCGATAGCGCAATACCATTATCCATTTGAAAACAGTACGCTGCTTACCGATGGCCGTTTCCCTGCCGATTTTATCTGTGAAGCAATTGATCAGACTCGCGGATGGTTCTACAGTTTGCATGCCATCAGCTCCCTTCTTTTTAACAGTGTCGCCTATAAAAATGTCATCTGCCTTGGACATATACTGGACGAGAAGGGTGAAAAGATGAGCAAGAGCCGCAACAATGTTGTTCAGCCGGCGGCCGTAATAGATAAATATGGCACTGACGCCATGCGCTGGTATCTCTACACTGCAAGCCCTCCCGGGCAGCCGCGCCGCTTTTCCGAAGGATTGGTTGGCGAGGTTATGAGGCAATTCATGCTGCCCCTGTGGAACGTGTATTCATTCTTTGTTACCTATGCCAACATAGATAATTACAACCCGTATACTTCCACCCGTCCTGAACCGGTTGCCGAGCTGGACTGCTGGATTTTATCAGAACTCAATAACCTGGTGGCGAAAGTAAGAAACGATCTTGACGGATACGATCCCACATCCGCCGGGAGGCGTATAGAAGACTTTGTTTCCGGTCTTTCCAGCTGGTATGTCCGCCGCAGCCGGAGGCGTTTCTGGAAAAGCGAGAACGATGAAGACAAGCTGGCTGCATATGATACTCTGTATCATTGCCTCAACACGCTTTCCCGTTTGCTGGCACCGTTCATGCCCTTCCTGGCTGAAGCGATGTACCAGAACCTGGTACTTTCTGTGGACAAGGGAGCACCGGAGTCAGTCCACATTGCCAGTTTCCCCGAGGCTGACTTGTCCAAAGTTGATAACGGACTGGTTGAAAGTGTGCAGTTATCGATAAGGCTTTGCAGTCTTGGCCGGTCCGCGCGAAGCCAGGCCGGAATTAAAATCCGCCAGCCTCTTTCAGTGTTAAAAGTACTGTTACAGAATTCTGGTGAAGAAAAACGTCTGGCGCAGGTGAAAGATCAGATTCTCGAAGAATTGAATGTTAAAGAGATCGTTATAGCGACCGTTAAGGAAGAGTTCGATGGCGACAATATGTGCATCAGTTCTGATAATATGTATACAGTCGGGATTGATACGCTGATTACTCCGGAGCTGGAATCCGAAGGTTTGGCGCGAGAAATTGTGCGCCGCATACAAACTCTCAGGCGCCAGGCCAATTTTGATATAGCTGACCATATCATTACCTTTTTCCAGTCGGACGAACGAATTGAAGGGGTGATGAATGAATATCGAGGCTATATAAGCAAAGAGACGCTTTCTGATGATATTTTTAATCAGGAAGCAGGCGAAGAGGCATGCTCCGAAAGTTTCAAGCTTGATGGCCACCCGGTTGAGCTGGGCGTAAAAAGACAGGTTTAAATGTATTCAGACAGGGTGACTGTTGCCGTGTGCTGCAAACCGCCTCGATAATATTTGATGTTAACCGTTTGGCCAATTTCTTTAGAGCGTATTGCCCAAACGAGTTCTTCAACAGTAAGAGTGGGTTCTTCATCGATTGAGAGAATTACATCGCCGGCTTTCAGTCCTCCGGCTTCGGCTCCTGTGCCCGGTGTTACTCCCTGGATCAGAACGCCCTGGTCTATGTCCAGTTCAAAAAAGCCTGCTATTGCCGGATTCACGGTAATCATCCCCCATATTCCCAGAAACGGGTAGGAAATGGAGCCTTCAGTTATAAGGCGTTCTATTACCGGCAGGGCGGAGTCGATACTTATAGCATAACCGACGCCTTCAATGGTTACATCTACCAGTTTGGCATTGGTGATGCCAACGACTTCCCCTGCCAGGTTGATAAGCGGCCCTCCACTGTTTCCGGGGTTCATGGCAGCATCTGTTTCGATAAGGCCATAGAGAGATCTGTCGTCTATGACAGTAGAAACATTCAACTGGCTGACCCAGCCACCTTTCATGCTTATGCCAAGCCCCAGCGCGTTACCGACAGCGGCGACTGGTTGTCCTACCTTTAAGCTGGAAGAACTGCCAATTGAAGCTGCCGGCAGCCCGGATGCATTTACGTAAATAACGGCAATATCTGTAACAACATCGGTATAGATGCTTACTGCTTCAAGATAGCGTCCGTCCGATAAAACCACTCCTGCTTCTGAAGCTCCTTCAACAACATGTTCATTAGTGACAATAATCCCGCCGCTGTCGATAATCCAGCCTGATCCGGAACCGGTGGACGTTTCTACCGCAACCACCGAAGGGCGGACTTTTTCCACAGCTTCTGCCCAGTTTTCCAGTGTGAACCCTGGCGATTGCGCTGGAGGGCTCCATGTAGTGTTAACCGGATGCGAAGTGGTTGTTACGGGAGGCACAGTGGTATGGTTAAAATCCAGATCGAGTTCGGGAAAGTGCTCTGAAATTATCGAACAGCTGCATAAAGTCATAAGCGAAATCGATATTACGCACAAAACAGCAATTGGTACATATATTTTATTCATAAGGATTTCCAAAAAAGAGCTTTAACTTAATAATATATCAAGCTGTAATGCGTTTCAAACTGAGTATAAAAAAAGGGGGGTTGCCCCCCCTTTTTTTATACGTTGTAAAAAGATGAATTTATACTTTGGGCAGATGGTGCAATGCTTCCCGGACTTTGTCATCAGGATAAGCGTAATCTATGAGTTTCCCGGAAAGATATGCATCATATGATGCCATATCTACATGACCGTGGCCGGAGTGGCCAATCAGGATGGTTTTGGACTCTCCTGACTCGCGGCACTTGACAGCTTCATCTATAGCGGCACGTATGGCATGATTTGTTTCAGGAGCGCTGATATAGCCCTCGGAACGGGCAAACTGGATTCCAGCTTCAAAAGTTGCGATCTGGGGAACTGAACGGGCTTTGATAAGGCCAAGCTTGGCCATATGGGTAACCAGGGGAGCCATGCCATGGTAGCGCAAGCCGCCGGCATGGACAGGCGGAGGCATAAAGTGGGATCCCAGCGTATACATTTTAAGCAGTGGCGTCAGTCCAGCTACGTCGCCGTAATCATATGCATAAAGACCTTTGGTCAGAGAAGGACAGCTTTCTGGTTCAATGGCAATAATCTGGGTATTCGGGTGGCTTCCATCGATTTTGTCCTTGACAAAAGGAACTACCAGCCCGCCAAAGTTCGACCCTCCACCGACGCAGCCGACAATAATGTCCGGATAGCAATCTGCCATTTCAAATTGTTTTTTGGCTTCCTGTCCGATAATGCTCTGATGGAGGATTACATGGTTTAAAACACTTCCGAGAGAGTAATGGGTATCTTCACGGCTGACGGCATCTTCCACTGCTTCGCTAATAGCCAGGCCGAGAGAACCCGGAGAATTGGGGTCAGCAGCCAGAGCATTGCGACCGGATTGTGTATCAGGACTTGGGGACGGTACACAGGTAGCTCCCCAGGTTTCCATCATGACGCGCCGGTAGGGTTTTTGATGAAAACTTACCGCGACCATATAAACTTTAAGCTCGATGTCGAAAAAAGCACAAGCCATGGAAAGAGCGCTCCCCCATTGCCCGGCACCAGTTTCGGTAGTCAGGCGCCTGATACCCTCTTTTTTGTTGAAATATGCCTGAGCGATAGCACTGTTGGGTTTGTGGGAGCCAGCAGGGCTTACGTCTTCGAACTTGTAAAATATTTTGGCTGGAGTATCCAGCATTTTTTCAAGGCGGTAGGCTCTGAATAGAGGTGTGGGTCGCCATACACGGTATATTCTCTGTAGTTCTTCAGGGATTTCAACAAACCGGTCCGGGTGAAATTCCTGCATTATAAGTTCTCGTGCAAACAGTGGTTCAAGATCCTGGGGTGTAACCGGTTTTCCGGTAGCCGGGTGGAGCACATCAGGTAACGGTTTGGGAAGGTCGGGCAAGATATTATACCAACTGGTGGGCATATCCTTTTCTTCAAGAATGAATTTTCTCTTTTCCATTGTTAATCTCCTGTATTGTGTATTTATATTAGCCAGTTAAAAGTAACGTTGCGTGGATTAAAATAATCATAAGGCCCGGGCGGGCCATAATCTATGCAGAACGGTGTGCACTTTTTGCCTCCTGTTGCGGTTTATTAAAAAAGCCCCCTACCCTTGAAGGGGCAGGAGGCTAACCCGCGGTGCCACCCTTCTTGGCTGAAATACCTTAAGATAAAACAGCCATCTCTTTGAGGTACAGGGTATAAACCCGATACCCTGAGGTTTGATAACGCTCCTCTCTGCGGCCCGGCCTACTTGCTTCTTGCAGTTTTCGGCTGGCAGCTCCCAGGCCCATTCAACCCGAGCGCTGAAACCGGCTTCCACCTTGCCCGGTTCTCTGTATTCCCGCTTGCGGATCTACTAACCCTGTTCACAGCTTTTAGTATTAAATTGTAGTGGACAATATAGCTTATCGGACAAACGCTGTCAAGAGCGAATAATAGTGTTTCCCTGTGTATTTGCTGATAAGCGAATTTTGATTCTAAAGCATTTGGAATGTAGAATAGTCCAATTACTATAATTATTCGGAAAAACAGTGAGAGGGCGAATTTGTGATGGTATGGCTGAAGCTGGCTGTATGTTGCGCTATAATTTTAATTGCCGGGACCAGGCTGGCCCGGTACGGAGATGCAATTTCTGAAAGAACCGGGTTGGGGGGTATGTGGATTGGGTTGGTTCTGATCGCTCTGGTAACTTCAATGCCGGAAATGGTAACCGGCATCAGTTCGGCGGTAATTGTTGGTCAGCCTGATATGGCTTTGGGTAATTTCTGGGGAAGCTGCATATTCAACATCAGTATACTTGCTATTCTGGATATAATGAGCCGCCAGGGGCCAGTTTTATCCCTGGCAAACAAGCGCAACATACTGCCAGCTATCATGGGAATCATATTAATCTCATTTGCTGGCCTGACCATCATCATTGGTGATGCCGTAACCGGGATATCAATAGGATGGCTGGCAATAAGCAGCATCATTATATTTGCTGGCTATCTGTTTGGTATCAGGCAGATGTTTATTTATGATAAAAAGCATCCGGAAGCCAAAAACGAGGAGCCGGCTCAATATGCCCATTTAAGCAGTATGAGAATATATGGTACATTTGTGTTTTCTGCACTGGCTATTGTTGGTGGCGGAATATGGCTTTCCCTGATCGGAGATGAAATATCGGTGACCTATAACCTCAGCGCAAGCTTTGTCGGAAGCATGTTTCTGGCAATTGGTACATCATTACCCGAGCTGGTAGTGGCGATTACAGCACTGCGCATGGGTTGTATCGATTTGGCAGTCGGGGACATTTTGGGTGCCAACATGTTAAACACAGCCAATATTTTTATTACTGATGTTTTCTATAGCCGTGGCCCTCTGCTGGCTGATGTATCCATGCGGAATTTATATACAGCAACCGCGGTGATAATCATGACTCTTCTGGTAATTGCCGGTCTGAAGTTGAGAATGAAACGCAAAACATTTGGATTTATAACCTGGAACACCTTGCTGATACTGGTTCTTTACTTGTCAGTTTCATTCGTTTTGTTTTATTATTAGCAACCGTTTGTTTTGGTTACCGGCGCAGACGGTTCCGTTCAAGTCTAAAATTCAACACGTTTACTTCTAACACTGGTAAAAAATTGCTTAAACTTAAAGCTATAGGGTAAAATTAGCGGATATGCCCCTGTAGCTCAGAGGATAGAGCACCGGCCTCCGGAGCCGGTTGCGAGAGTTCGAGTCTCTCCAGGGGCGGTGCTTATTAAAAACAGATTTTGGGAGGCTCATTATAGTTACCAAACATGATACTATCGAAATCAGGTGGCATGGTAGAGGTGGCCAGGGGGCGGTAACTTCAGCGGAGCTTATAGCCAGAGCAGCTATTGAAACCGGGGGATATGCACAGGCATTTCCGGCGTTTGGCCCGGAACGGCGTGGCGCCCCGGTTCTTGCTTTCGACCGTATAAGTTCAGGCCCTATACGCAGCCGGGCGGAAGTGAATAATCCGGATATCGTGGTGGTTCTCGACCCCCGGCTTATGGACGCAGTGAATGTAACTGCCGGGTTGAAAGAAGGCGGGTTGCTGGCAGTCAATACACGTCTTGATCCGGGTGAACTCAGTGCGCGTTTTGATAACATGTTCCGGGTAGCGACGGTAGATGCCAATACCATTGCCAGGGAGGTTCTTGGTGTACCTATTGTGAATACAACCATGATAGGTGTATTGATTAAAGCCAGTGGTATCTTGAAGCCTGAAGAATTGTTTGAGCCGCTGAAAGACCGTTTTGGCCGCCTGGCGGAAAAGAATATCAATGCCATGAAGCGTGCTTTTGAAGAAACCAGGATAAAGGAGCAATAAATTGGTTAAACCAGAAAACGAATTTACCTGGCACGACATTGAAACAGGGACCATTGTAACCACCCCGGGCAATGCCAGCCAGTATCGCACGGGAGACTGGCGTTCCCAGCGTCCGGAATATACCTTTGAGCGTTGCATAAAATGTGGAATATGCGCTATCTACTGTCCGGAAGGGTGTATAAATCAGAATGAGCAAGGGTATTTTGTGGCTGATATGTACTATTGTAAGGGGTGCGGTATTTGTGCCACCGAATGCCCGTTATATGTAATAAATATGGTAGAGGAGGTTGAATAATGGCCAAAAGGGTCGGCATCGAAACCTCCCTGGCTGTCAGCGAAGTAGCTGCTGCTTGCGACGTGGATGTGGTGGCAGCGTATCCTATTACACCGCAAACCCACATTGTGGAGCACCTGGCAGATCTGGTTGCCAACGGTGAGCTTGATGCAGAATACATCCCGGTTGAATCGGAGCATTCTGCCATGAGCGCGTGTTTGGGTTCTGTTGCTGCTGGAGCGAGAACCTTTACAGCCACAGCAGGACAGGGTCTGGAACTTATGCATGAAGTGCTTTTTGTTGCTTCTGCCATGAGGCTTCCGGTGATTATGGCGGTCGCCAATCGTGCCGTGTCCTCTCCTTTAAGCGTTTGGGGGGACCATTCAGATGTAATGGCAGCCCGGGACGTGGGTTGGATTCAGATATTTGTGGAAAATGGCCAGGAAGCTGTTGACAATACAATTTGTGCTTTCAAGATGGGCGAAGACCATAACGTTTTGCTTCCGGTTATGGTGAATCTGGATGGATTCCACCTCTCGCATATGATTGAACCAATTATTATTCCGGAGAAAGAAGAAATTCGCCGTTTTTTGCCCCCGTTTGACTATCCTCTTCCCCTGCATCCGGATAAACCGGTTGCCATGGGGGATTTTGCGCCTCCTGTTATTTTTACTGAAGCGAAATGGGCGCAAGAGGTTAACCTCCAGAAGTCTTATGATACAATTTTGCGAATCTGGAAGGAATTCGGGGATCAGTTTGGACGCTATTACAAGCCTGTAGAGGAATATTGTACAGAAGGGGCTGATACCTTGCTTCTTACAATGGGCAGTTTCAGCGAAACTGCTATGACAGCTGTTGACAGCCTCAGGGAAAAAGGGAAAAAGGTCGGATTAATACGTATAAGATTATGGCGGCCATTCCCCTTCGAGGAATTGAGGAAAGCAGTTGATGGCACCAAAACCCTTATCGTTTTCGACAGGGCAATATCTACTGGCGGCCCGGGAGGCCCGGTTGCCAGCGAGGTGAAAGCTGCTCTTTACAATCTGCCGCGAAAACCGCTAGTTGTTGGCTTTGTAGGTGGTCTTGGCGGGAGAGATGTAACCAGAGAAGGATTCGAAGAAATAATCCTTCAGGGAGAGGAGATTGCCAGAAATGGCAGCCCGAACGAATATGAAATTTATGGTGTGAGGGAATGATGATAGGTCAGAGTGTATATGTCCCACGTCTTCTTCCGGAACTGGAAAGCCTGGCTCCAGGGCACCGGGCATGTATTGGTTGTGGCGAAGTGCTGGCAATGCGGCAGGCCTTCAAGGCGATCGGGCGAGACGCAATCGTGGTTAACGCCACTGGCTGTATGGAAATCATAGCCAGCCAGCTTCCATACACTTCCTGGCGCCTGCCATGGATACACACACTGTTCGAAAATACCGCCGCAGTAGCATCCGGAGTTGAAGCCGGGTTGAAAGCTATGTACCGGAAAGGTCGATACAGCCGCCCGGATACAAAAATAGTTGCTGTTGCCGGTGACGGAGGTACGGTAGATATAGGTTTGCAGGCTTTATCCGGAGCATTGGAAAGAGGCCACAACCTTCTTTATATCTGTTTTGACAATGAAGGTTATATGAATACAGGAATTCAGCGCTCGTCTGCTACTCCGTATGGCGCCAGTACAACCACTTCTCCGGCCGGCAAAGAAAGCATCGGGCAGTTTAGCTGGAAAAAGGATCTTCCCGGAATAGCAGTTGCGCACCGCATTCCCTATGTGGCTACCGCATGTCCGAGCTATCCCGTTGACCTGATTGAAAAAGTGAAAAAGGGGGTAGATACCAGGGGCCCTGCCTATATCCACATATTTTCTGGCTGCCCGACCGGGTGGGGTTGTGCAACCAATCTAACCGTCAGACTGGGCCGTTTGGCTGTGGAAACCGGTATATTTCCTCTATACGAAGTAGAAAACGGGAAGTACACCATGAGTTACAAGCCGGAAAAACTCAGGCCCATTACTGATTACATGAAACCTCAGCGTCGTTTCCGTCATTTGACCGATGATGCTGTTGAGATGATTGAAAAGCGTGTTGCAGTGGAATATTACAAACTCTTGGAGAAAGCCGAATGCCAGAAATAAGCGTAAAGAATGAAACCCTGAATTGTATTCTCGACCGTTACAAGAGGGATAGGGGGCAACTTATTTCAATCCTTCAGGATATTCAGGCCGAGTATAATTACCTGCCTCGTGAAGCTGTAAAATTTGTAAGCAGTGAGCTTGGAATACCTCTGAGCCAGGTTTACAGCGTAGCTACCTTTTTCAAGGCGTTTTCTCTACAGCCAAGGGGCCGTCATACCATACATGTCTGTATGGGTACAGCCTGTCATGTCAGAGGTGCTGCCCAGATACTTCAGCAAATGGAAAATGAAACAAAAACATGCTGTGGAGAAACAACCAAAGACGGCAAGTTCACTCTTGAGAGCGTCAATTGTGTTGGTGCCTGTGCGCTGGGGCCAGTGGTCGTGGTCGATGGCGAGTATGCCGGGCAGATGACGGTCAACAAGGTAAAACCGCTACTGGAGAAATACGATTAGCCATGAGTAATAAAATCAGGAAACTCAATTCTGTGGAAGAACTTCAAAAAAAGCGCTCTCGTATTATGGATTCACGCCCGGATGTATCCACTATTGCGGTGTGCTGCGGAACAGGTTGCCAGGCTTTTGGAGGGGAAAAAGTTGCGCAGGCTTTTCGGGAGAAGATTGCAGAAAGCGGCCTTCAAAACAGTGTAGCAATAAAGACTACCGGTTGCCACGGTTTTTGCGAAAGGGGATTACTGGTCGTAATCAGACCCCAGAATATATTTTATCAGCGCGTGCGGCTGGAAGACGTCGACGAAATTTTTAATGAAACCGTTATAAATGGAAAGATTATTGAGAGGTTGCTTTACATAACACCTGATGGAAGCAGCAAAATCACGTCCGAAGAAGAAGTGCCTTTCTATAAAAAACAAATGCGCCTGATATTTGGAGCTAATGGAAATATCGACCCCGCCGAGATTGATGATTATATTGCAATCGGTGGCTATTCGGCTATTGCGAAAGTGCTTTCTTCGATGAAACCCGAGCAGGTTATTGAAGAAGTTTCCGCTGCCGGGCTTCGCGGCAGGGGAGGAGGGGGTTTTCCGGCGGCGACAAAATGGAAAAGTACCAGAGAAGCTGAAGGGGAACCAAAATATGTAATCTGCAACTGTGATGAAGGCGATCCGGGAGCTTTTATGGATCGAAGCCTGATGGAGGGTAATCCTCACAGCATCCTTGAGGGTATGATAATTGGGGCGTATGCTTCCGGTTCCAATACGGGATTTATTTATATCCGTAATGAATACCCGCTGGCGGTGAAAAACGCCGAGATTGCCATCCGGCAGGCAGAAGAATACGGCTTGCTGGGAGAGAATATTCTTGGCTCAGGTTTCAACTTCAGTGTACATATAAACCGCGGGGGTGGCGCATTTGTCTGCGGAGAATCAACTGCACTTATGGCTTCAATAGAAGGGAAAGTTGGAGAACCGCGAGCAAAGTATGTACATACATCGGAAAGAGGGTTGTATGATCGGCCAACCGTTTTAAACAATGTTGAAACGTGGGCGAATGTACCACTTATAATCAATCGCGGCTCAGCCTGGTTTGCTTCTATTTGTACTGAAAACAGTAAAGGCACCAAGATATTTTCCCTGGTAGGTAAAATCAACAATACCGGGCTGGTTGAAGTGCCTATGGGGATAACGCTCAGGGAAATCATATACGAGATCGGTGGAGGCATACCGGATGGTAAAAGGTTCAAAGCTGTGCTTACCGGTGGTCCTTCCGGCGGCTGTATACCCGAAAACCTGCTGGATCTGCCGGTCGATTTTGATGAACTGACCAGAGTGGGCTCAATGATGGGTTCCGGTGCTATGATCGTGATGGATGAGGATAACTGCATGGTTGATATCGCACGTTATTTCCTCAAATTTTTGGAAGAAGAATCTTGCGGTAAGTGTGTTCCCTGCAGGGAAGGGCTAAAAAGAATGAGGCAAATTCTGGATGACATCTGCGAAGGAAAAGGCGAAGAGTCTCATTTGGAGCTGCTTGAAGAAATGTCAGCAGCAATCGGGGATGGAGCCCTGTGTGGTTTGGGCCAGACTGCTCCTAACCCGGTATTAACTACCCTGAAATATTTCAGAGACGAATACATTTCCCACATTGTTGATAAAAAGTGTCCTGCAGGAGTATGCAAAGCTCTCATAAGCTATCATATCGTGAATGAAAACTGCACTTCTTGCCGGCTGTGTGTCAAGAAATGCCCGGTCGGGGCTATAGAGTTTGTAGATAAAAAGATTCCGGTTGTTATACACCAGGATCTGTGTACAAAATGCGGAGCATGCAAGGAAACATGCAAGTTCAACGCGGTAGAAATAAGATAGCGGAGTTTTAAATGATAACGCTGAAAATAGATGGAAGAGAAATAAATGCAGAGCCCGGGAAAACGGTTCTTGAAGCTGCCCGGGAGAATAACATATATATTCCAACCTTGTGTGTAAACGAAGCAGTGGCCGCTTATGGAGCCTGCCGTCTTTGTATGGTGGAAGTAACCAGGGGTAACCGGAAGAGATTGGTGGCTTCATGCTTGTATGAAGTAGCTGAAGGCCTGGTGGTAGAAACCCGGACGGAAAGGGTGGTTAATATAAGACGCCTGGTAATGGAACTGTTGCTCGCGCGCTGCCCCAATTCTTCAGAGGTTATTGAAATGGCGAGAAGCATGGGGATTGACAGCAGCCGGTTTCAGTCCGAGGAAGACGACAATTCCTGTGTGCTCTGTGCTTTGTGCACCCGGGTTTGCCGGGAAGTTGTCGGCAAGAGCGCTATCAGTCTGGTTGGGAGGGGAACCAACCGTAAGGTGGCCCTGCCTTTTTGCGAGGATACTGATGCGTGCATTGCCTGTGGATCCTGCGTTTATGTTTGCCCTACCGGTGCTATAAAAATGGAAGATAACGGAGATGTCAGGAGAATAACCTGGCCCAGTTCAACACATGAGTTCAAGATGAAGAAATGCGCTTCCTGCGGGAGTTATTTTGCACCGGAGAAGCAAATATCCTTTATGATACAAAAGACCGGTCTGGAAGCCGAAAAATTCGATCTTTGCATGAACTGCCGTCCTTGACAGACGAATTGAACCTTTAATCTCCCTTTTGTTATACTCATCTGTATATGCGGGGTGTAGCGCAGTTGGCTAGCGCGCAGCGTTTGGGACGCTGAGGCCGGAGGTTCGAGTCCTCTCACCCCGATTTTGTTTTTTTGGATTTTTTATGGGTCTTGAAGAGTACAGGTCAAAAAGGAATTTTGCCAAAACCGGAGAACCAGACGGTTCGGAAGGCAAGGAGCGCCATCGAAGCCCCCGATTTGTTATCCAGGAACACGATGCCAGCCGCCTCCATTATGATTTCAGGCTTGAAATCGACGGTGTCTTGAAAAGCTGGGCAGTGCCAAAAGGCGTTCCTCTTGAAAGCGGTATACGTAGACTGGCGGTACAGACTGAAGACCATCCCTTAGATTACATAAATTTCGAAGGCAGGATCCCCGAGGGGCAATATGGCGCCGGAGAGGTGCGTATCTTTGACAGTGGAACATTTATCCTTCACAAGCAGGATTTGGAAAAGATCGAATTCGAGCTCGAAGGCGAAGTGTATTCCGGTAGGTATGTTCTGATACACACCGGCGAAAATAACTGGTTAATCCTGAAAAAGAAAGACGGGCAAGTATCGATGGAAGCTGGGGCCACAAAAAGAAGAGTGGAGATGGTACTCAATGATATTGAGATATCCAATAAATCATTTGTCGACGCTTTTATTGCCGGAGTAGTTGAAGGGCTGGTATCCCGCCTTGAAGGTTACGGTTCCTTTAAAAAAGTACAGATAAATATTGTAAAGGACGATATAAAAGTAGCGTTTGACGGCTCTGCTGTGGAGTGTAATGGGTTTGTTGGTGATATTATAAGAAGAACACTGGTTGGTATGGCGGAGCCGCTTGGTGTTGCCGGTCTGGTGAAAAACATAAATATTCAGGTTGCCGGTAGCGAAGTTTAAACTATTTCCTTGACTGATGACTACACAAAAAAACCAAAATAAAACAAACAAGGCAACAGGTAAGCCCTCGAACCTGTTGAGTTCGGTACTACAGTTCATACCGCTTTACGCTTTTTGGCTGGTGCTGTCAGAGCATTACCAGCCTTTCTACCTGATAAGCGGAGCATTGATTTGCGCTCTTATTGTATTATTCAACAACGAAATGTTTTCCAGTCTTTTACCGGCAGACAGGAAAGGTGCTCTAACTATATTTTCCGCTATCCGGACTGCTTACCATCTGATAAAATACATTCCCTGGCTTATAATCCAGATTGCCCGGGATAATTTGCTTGTAGCCTACCTGGTTATTCATCCAAAAATGCCCATAGACCCCAGGCTGCTAGGCTTTAAGACAGGCTATCGGCGTTCGGCAAGTCAGGTAATTCTGGCC
>JAQWDO010000008.1 GCA_028705415.1 Dehalococcoidales bacterium | reverse complement strand
GTTCTTGCAAAAAAGCTCGGCAGCTTTAAAGAAAATGAAAAAACAGATAAAAAAAATTACGGGAGGAACTTACTGTTGAGTAGCAATGTAGAGTTATTTAAAAAAGGCAGGCATGCAGAGCTCTGGCAAAAATGCTGTGGTTTTATTGACCTCAGCATTGAAGAATTTTCCCAAATTCAAAAACGGCTTCTGCTTGAGCAAATTGAACTTCTTAAACAGTGCGAACTTGGGCAAAAAATTCTGAATGGAGCGCGGCCGGAAACGGTGGAGGAATTCAGGAGTACTGTGCCTCTTACCACATACGCAGATTATGCATCTCACCTGCTCAGGAGGCGCAAGGAAGGCTTGCCCAGAAGGCCAATTTTGTGGCAGTGCACTTCAGGCAAATCGGGTGAATCGACTTTTCGATGGGTTCCGGTTACTGCCCGGCAGTTGGAAGAAATCGAGCCTTTGATATTTGCCCTGATATTCTTTTCAAGCTGCAGGCAAAGGGGAGAGATCAGGTTCAAGGAAGGAGATAACGTTTTTTACGGAATGGCTCCTCCTCCGTATGCAACCGGAACAATGACCCGAGTATTGCCGCACGAGATATTTAACTTTTTGCCTCCGGTAGAGCTTTCGGAGCAGGTAAGTTTTGAAGAGCGAACAAAACTGGGATTCAAAATGGCGCTTGAAGAAGGGCTGGACCTCTGCTTTGCCATGTCGAGTGTCGCGGTAGCTATCGGCAAGAGATTTGGAGAAAGTGGCAACTCTTCTTCGTTTCGCATAAGGGATCTGATTAGAAAACCAGGGATGGCGGCACGTATGTTGAGGGGGCTGGCAATAAGCAAGACCAAGGGCAGAAGAATGCTGCCGCGGGATATTTTTAAACTGAAAGGCATGATTACTTTTGGACTTGATGGTGTAATATACCGGGATAAAATCAAGGAAATGTGGGGCCGCTATCCTCTGGATTTTCATGGTTGTACCGAGGCTGTTGTTATCGCCACGCAAACCTGGGACTATGAAGGCATGACGTTCATACCAAATTTGAATTTTTTCGAGTTTATCACCGAAGAGGACAGTCAAAAATCATATCAGGATGCAGGTTTTGTGCCGAAGACATATCTTATAGACGAATTAAAGCCCGGTAACTACGAACTGGTCATTACCAGTTTTCATGGTGGGCCTTTCGTGCGCTACAGACTGGGGCATCTTGTGAAAATTCACTCGGTCAGAAACGAAAAATTGAGCATTGATATTCCTCAAATGTCCTTTATCGGGCGGGTTGATGACCAGATTGATATTGCCGGTTTTACCAGGCTCAGCGAAAAGGTTATCTGGCAAGCGATCGAAAAATCCGGGGTTTCTTATGCAGGCTGGACAGCTCGCAAGGAAATCGATGATAAACCGGTGTTAAACATATATATAGAAACAAAAGACCAGGTAGATCAGGGTGCAGGAGAAATCGCAGCCAGGGTACACAAGGAGCTGAAAAAGATCGACGTTCCCTATGCGGAGCTTGAATCCTTTACTGGCCTTAATCCGCTTGCCGTAACATTGCTTCCCCGGGGGGCGTTTACGGCTTACAAGCAATATCAGCTGGATAACGGGGCAGATATTTCGCAATTGAAGCCTCCCCATCTGAACCCCACCGATGAGACAATCAGAATACTCAAGAACCCTGATCGAAGCAGTATTCTTTCAGCAGCATCTATACAGGTTTAGCTGTTGCCAAGGGCTTTTACACAGGCGGAGCACAGATTTTCGTTGCTCCGCCTGTACTTTTCTTTTATATTATTATTGCAACCGATTATTGACAGTTAATCCACAGAAAGCCATAATGTGTAGAACTGACCGTTACGGTCAGCATCGATGTTTATGAGCAATCGGAAATTACAGATTTGAATATCTGGACTGTCATTCCACTCGGGACCAGCCTCGCTTACGTGCTGGTCTTTGCGCTGGCTATACAAAAGATAGAAAAGAGGGTTAACCGTGCTTTTGTATACTACCTGGGGCTGGCTGCTTTCTGGAGCTTTAATTCCTTTGTTGTGAGGATGCAGACTGCCCCCGAGCATGCTCTTTTCTGGAACAGATTGCTTGCAGTTGCTCTGATTGCGGCTCTGGTTGCATATTTCCATTTTGCGCGCCTTTATACCGGGCGTCCTGCCGGCAGGGGAGTAACCTGGGGATATATTACAGTAATCGGACTGGTTGTAATGTCTGTCGCCAGTGACTGGGTTATCGAATCTTCTTATGTAGAAGGAGGGATAATCTATCATAACTTTGGACCTGCCATCTATGTCATTGGGGCACTCAGCCTGTTTTACGCACTATCTGTTCTTTTTATGCTGGGGCAAAAATACCGGGATTCCTATGATCCTGTCGAACATAACCGTACCGCTTATTTGCTTGCCGGATGGTCTATTATGGCGCCGTTGGCGTACACGAATCTTATACCGGCACTAAAAGGATTACCGCTGGATCACGTTGGGAGTTTTATCAATGTAGCCATAATAGCATATGCCATTACCAGATATGACCTGCTTGATATTCGGCTTATCGCCCGCAGGGGTCTTGGTTTGTTTATAATGGCAGTTTTCCTTCTCTGCATATACGCCGGGATAGTGGTTGGAGTTTCGCGGATATTACCGGATGTGTCACAAGCCGCTGTTTATTCAGCAGCTGCATTAATTGTTGTGTTGGTGGCAGTGGTTGCCAGGCCGGTTCGAAACCAGGTAGAAATAGCGATAGACCGTCTTTTTTACCGTCGTACATATGACTATCGCCGCTTGCTTGCCGATTTTTGCCGGAATATGGGCGGTAATTTAAACCTCGAAGAACTCGCTAATGAATTACTTCCCATGCTGAGCAATGCCATTAATATTTCGAGAAGTTATTTGTTGTTGAGGGATGCCGAAAAAGGCACATTCAATGCCAAGTACTGCCATCCAAAGGCTTTACAAAAAGATGATGATGCTGAGATTATATTCGACCCGGACAGCCCGATAATAAACTGGCTGGACCTTTACAACAATCACCTGACCATTGAAAAGATAGATAAACTGCCGCAGTTTAAAGCTTTGTGGGAAGATGAACGGGAAAAGCTCGACCAAATGAAGATTGAAATCATCTTCCCGCTTAAAAGCCGCGGTAAATTGATTGCAGTTCTTGCATTGGGGGCAAAAACCAAAGGGCGCAAGTACCTCACCGAAGATATTTCGATGGTAAGCGGAATAACCAACGAAGCCGGAACTATTATAGAAAACGCACAGCTCTATGCGTTTGCTATTGTAAAAGCCAGTACTGACGAACTGACGGGTCTTTATAACCACCGGCATTTTCATGAGAGGCTCGAGGAAGAAATTGCCAGAGGCTCAAGGTTTGGGAGTTATTTTTCTATCATCATGGTCGATATAGATCTTTTTAAGGTTTATAACGATATTTACGGACACCTTGCCGGTGATCAGGTATTGAGAAAAGTTGGGAAGTACATTGCCTCTTGTATCAGAAATTTCGATCTGGCTTTCCGGTATGGCGGGGAAGAATTCTTTATTATTCTCCCGGAAACCTCTAAGGAAGAAGCATACAAAGTTGCCGAGCGTATACGTAAAACGATAGAAGCCAAAACCAGTATTCGTGCCATGCCTATTACGGTTAGTGTTGGTATTGCTAACTGGCCTAACGACGGGGTAATGAGGGAAGAAATAATCAGGGCAGCTGACGCAGCACTTTACTGCGCAAAAAACAGCGGGAGAAACCGCACGAGTCTTTTTAGCAGTTCTGCCATCGACGGAAAAGAAACCCTGTTAAATGGCACCACAAAGCAGTCAGGATCGATAAGTATAATTTACGCACTGGCTGCAACTGTCGATGCGAAAGACAGCTATACGTATGGACATTCAAGAAAAGTAAGCGAGTATGCAATACGCATAGCTGAAGATATGAAGCTTCCGGAAGAGCAAATAAACAACATCCGGACAGCCGGTCTTTTGCATGATATTGGCAAGATTGGTATACCGGATTCCATTCTAAACAAACAGGCATCTCTGACTCTGGCAGAATGGGGGCCGATAAAGACTCATCCTGAGATTGGGGTCGAAATATTAAGGCACGTAATCGAATTGGAAAATTGCCTTCCGTTGATACTGCACCATCATGAAAGGTTTGATGGAAAAGGGTATCCCTCCGGTCTTATTGGAGACAGTATTCCTCTTGGTGCGCGTATTCTTACCATTGCCGATTCATACGATGCAATGACAACACCCAGGCCGTACAGGGGCCGTATGTCATGCGAAGACGCCTTGTGTGAATTGCAAAAACATGCAGGTACTCAGTTCGATCCGGAGCTGGTTGAAAGATTTTGCTGTATAGTAAAGGCTGCCAAACAGGAGAATAAGGCAATTTAGTTCTGGTAATTTGCTGTTTAGCTATTAGCTGCTAACATGACCAATCAGGCGAGTTGATTTTGCTTTTGGTAAAGGTAAGAAACTCCTCAATCAGCCTCGAGTTTGTTTCTCCGGCATAGTGAATACAATAGAAGTCCCTTTGTACGGCCAAACCTGCTATGCTTATCTTTCTTATGCTTCCAATGCCCAGGTTTTTCCTTGCCCCGATACTGGAGACAAACGCGATTCCATTTCCAGCTTCAACCGCAGAGACAACTGCTTCCGTGTTTGAAAGCATGAGCCGTGTTTTTAACTTGTTTAAATCAAAATTAAGGTCAGCCAGTGAAAGCTCCAGGCTCTGCCGTGTTCCTGATGTAATTTCACGGCTGACCAATGAATACCCGGCGAGATCATCCAGGCTTGCTTCATTTTTTAAAGCAAGCGGGTGATTGGGAGAAGTGATAAGTACAATTTCATCCGAGGCTATTTTAAAGCTTGAAAGACCATCTGTTTCGGGTGGCAATAAGCCGCAAAAACCAATTTTGTAATCCCCGTATTTGACACCGTCGATCACTACTGCCGAATCCATAATGTCCACCCGAGCGGTTATGTCGGAATGAGAAGCCATAAATTCTCCAAGCAAGGGAGGAACCAGGAATTCTCCGGGTATCGTGCTGGAGGCTATCTTCAACTCGCCGGTAATATCTTCCCTGAGCCTGTCCAGGGCGGATTGCAGGCGGGCGTGTTCATCGTTGATTGATTTTGCAAAGGCGAGAACTATCCTCCCGGCGTCAGTGAGCTTAAGTTTTTTTTGGCTGCGATCGATGAGTGTAGCGCTCAGATCCGATTCAAGTTTTTGTATCTGGAAAGAGACTGCCGGCTGGCTGATAGACAGATGTCTGGCTACTGCAGAAAAGCTGCCCAGTCGTACAAGTTCACGGAAGGTGATAAGATAGTCAAGGTTCATTGTTTCTCCCGGATAATTATAAATATTACTTATGACACGTCCAGATTTTTATATTGTATGACAAGGGTAATAAATCCTCAAGTTTTTTAATAAAGATAGCGAATTGTAAATGATGCTGCCTGTATGGCTCTTTTGTTCTGTCACTTCTG
Source organism: Dehalococcoidales bacterium (assembly GCA_028705415.1). Classification (GTDB taxonomy): domain Bacteria; phylum Chloroflexota; class Dehalococcoidia; order Dehalococcoidales; family CSSed11-197; genus CSSed11-197. Next base: position 14,719 of record JAQWDO010000008.1, on the reverse strand, counting down.
GCACTGCGGGAAAATATCGAAGTCACGTACATAAAATAAATAAATTTTGCTTGACATGGAAGGCATATATCGAATACAATACAACCACAAAAATTGGAGATCATTTTGTTTTCAATTAGAGATATATCTACAACTATATAGCATTAACAAAGAGCCTAAAAATCATAAAAGGGGTGCCCAATGACAAAATTGTCCCGTATCATAACAGCAATTGTTACAGGTGCCGCATTAATTCTGGGGCTAGCCGGATGCAACCAATCGCAATCGATCGAGCTTAATATTTCTGCGGCTGCCAGTATGACGGATGCATTGACGGAAATCAACCAGATTTACCAGGATGCCAACCCGGGAGTAAAGATATTGCCCAATTTCGCCTCATCAGGCACTTTGCAAACCCAAATAGAGCAGGGAGCTCTGGTAGACGTGTTTATTTCTGCCGCTTCGAAGCAAATGAACACCCTCGAAAGCAAGGGGCTGATAATTGAAGATACACGCAGGGATCTGTTAAATAACCGGGTTGTACTTATTGTTCCCAGCGATAGCACGCTTCAACTGAATGATTTTTCTGATCTGAGCAAAGACGCTATACAAAAAATCGCGATGGGCGATCCTGAGTTTGTTCCTGCCGGTACATACGGCAAGAACGCACTTGTGTTGTTGGGCATGTATGAACAAATTCAATCCAAGCTGATACTGGGAAGCGATGTTCGTCAGGTATTAAGTTATGTAGAAAATGGCAATGTTGATGCTGGTATTGTTTATTCTACTGACGCGGCGATATCCGACCGTGTAAAGATTGCCGCTGATGGACCGGATGAAATCAACAGCAATATTGTGTATCCTGTGGCCATAATAAAATCCACTAAACATGTGGAAGCTGCCCATGAGTACATTGATTTCCTTTTTAGCACCGAAGCAAAAACAGTCTTCGAAAAATATGGATTTGCAGTACTCGGGTAGGATTATTTTGTAAGAATAGTATGGCAGAATCATATTTATCGCCATTATTGATTTCCCTGAAAACGGTTCTGGCTACCACCTTTATAACATTTTTTCTGGGAATTGCGGCAGCTCGCTGGATGGCGAGATATTCTGGCAAATTCAGAAACCTTATCGACGGGTTGTTCATTTTGCCTATAGTGCTGCCGCCAACCGTGGTTGGTTTTGGCTTGCTGGTTTTATTCGGCAAAAACGGACCGCTCGGTGCGCTGTTAAATATATTCAATACTTCTATTGTATTTTCCTGGCCGGCTACAGTTGTGGCAGCAGTAATAATGTCTTTCCCCCTGATGTACATGACCAGCCGTGGAGGGTTCGAGCAGGTAGACGTAAACATAGAAAATGCAGCCCGAACTCTTGGGGCAAGTGAATGGAAAATATTCTGGACGGTGACCATGCCTCTGGCATGGCCGGCAATTGTTTCGGCAACCATTCTGGCATTCGCCCGCTCACTTGGGGAATTTGGTGCTACTTTGATGCTGGCCGGTAATATCCCCGGAAAAACAGCGACTATCCCCGTAGCAATATATTTCAATATCCAGGCCGGCCACATGGACCAGGCTATGATTCTGGTGGCTATTGTGCTGGTGATATCTTTTTCATCTCTGATGGCACTGGCTTACTGGAAGGGCAAGGCCAGGCGAACGATAACTATACCACCAGAAACTTTATGAATGAGAATATTGCTTGTTGATTTGAGAATAAACAATGCTTGAAGTGAATATAAAAAAGAAGATTGGCAGTTTTATACTGGATGTTAATTTTGATGTAGATAAGGAAATTCTCTCAATTCTCGGCCCTTCCGGCTCTGGCAAAACGGTTACCCTGTTTTGCATTGCCGGGCTTATACGGCCGGATTCTGGCTCTATCAGGCTTAATGGGCGGTTGCTTTATGATTCCGAAAAACGGATCTGTCTTTCGGCGCAACAGCGAAATATCGGTTTTGTTTTTCAAAACTATGCACTATTTCCTCACCTGACTGTGAACGAAAATATCGCTTATGGTATAAGAAACCAGTCCCGTGAGGCGATCAGCGGCTACGTACAGGAATTATTGGATTTAATGCACATACCTGATTTGGGAAAACGTTACCCCAGAGAAATATCTTCTGGTCAGCAGCAGCGCGTAGCGCTGGCAAGAGCAATCGCACCGGCTCCGGATGCCTTGCTGTTGGATGAACCTTTTTCTGCCCTGGATACGCCCCAGCGGGAAAGGCTTGAATACGAACTGATTGGAATTCAGCAATTGTATAAAAAAGACTTCCTGTTCGTTACACATGATCTTGCACAGGGGTACAAACTCAGCACCCGGCTGGCAGTGTTTGATGCCGGCCACCTGGCTCAATGCGATTACAAGAACAATGTGGTAACCCGGCCTGCTAACCAGACCGTAGCCAAATTGACCGGCATCAAGAATCTGATGGAAGGTTATGTTCTCAGTATTGATGGTGAAAACGTTAAGGTTGCGGTGCCTGAACTTGAAAGGCCATTACAAATAGACAATCATAACTGTAACCATCTTGTTGTTAACCAGCCCGTATTTGTTGGTATCCGGCCTGAATATGTAGAGCTTGCAGTCGAAGACGGGGAGAACACAATTTGCTGCCAAACGTGCCAACTGGTTGACGGAGTAACGTCCATCCACGGGCGCTTCAATGCTTCATCCGACACAGATAAGAAGTACAACCTTGAGGTAGATTTGCGGAGATGCTCAAAAATTACAGCAGCAGAAGGTTGTTCCTGCCTCTTGTATTTCCCCCCTGAGCGTTTGGTGGTTTTTGACCGATAGTGTTTATTCGGGCTGGAGGGATTCCAGGGTTGCCTCCATTTTCTTGCGAAGCTTCTTATAACTTTTGAGGGCTTTATGGCCTTCTTCGGTTAACTGGGCATAGCCACCCCCCGGCCCTCCCTTAACCTTGATCACCAGGGGTGACGGAGCCAGCTGGTTCATTGAATCAATCCAAAGCCAGGCATTTCTGTAGCCGAGACCCATCGAGCGGGCAGCGGCCGAAATTGAGCCGAGTTTATGTATGTTCTCAAGTAGTATTATGCGGCCGCCGCCCAGGTATAACTGCCCATTTTTTTCAATCCATACGCTTGCCTGTACGGTATAGCCGGATTGAGGCTGGCAGCCGGTTTGTGAAGGTTTACGGTTAGTTTTTCTGCTTTTAACTTCTGCCATTGTAGCCTTTATTCTCCCGAGGTTATCTTACAAGGGGAATATGTGGTTGTCAATTACATAGCCTTTTGAAAATACACCAGAGATAATATTTAAGATGTTTGAAAGGCTGACATGGAATTTGGAAAAAAATTGTGGGTCAAATCCAGAGTTTGAAGCATTTGAAATGAAGACGTGATGTAGGCTAGAATTGCAGGGTTTATGAAAAATATTGAAAAAATTTGTATTAATACTCTTCGCTTCCTTTCCATCGATATGGTAGAAAAGGCAAAGTCCGGGCATCCTGGTGCTCCGATGGGGATGGCTCCTGTTGCCTATACCCTGTGGCAAAAACACCTCAGGTATGACTCTTCCAATCCCGGATGGCCCGACAGGGACCGTTTTGTTCTATCTGCCGGGCATGCATCAGCCCTCCTCTATGCACTGTTACATGTTTATGGATATAACATGCCAGTTGAAGAGCTTAAAAAATTCCGGCAGCTTGGCAGTAAAACACCAGGGCACCCTGAGCGTGATGTTGAAAGTGGAATCGAAACCACTACCGGGCCTCTGGGACAAGGTTTTGCCAACGCAGTCGGTATGGCACTGGCGGAGAAATGGCTGGCAGGCCATTATAACCAACCCGGACATGAAATTATAAACCATTACACCTGGGTGCTGGCCTCCGACGGCGATATGATGGAAGGGGTGTGCTCTGAAGCTGCATCATTGGCGGGAGCTTTGGCTCTCGGGAAATTAATATGCATATATGATGATAACGAAATCAGCATTGAAGGATCTACAGATAAGACATTTACCGAGGATGTTGGAGCAAGGTTCAGCGCATATGGCTGGAGGGTAATCGGCCCTGTTGATGGAAATGATATTGAGCAAATCGATACAGCATTAAATACAGCAAAACAGGAAACGGACCGGCCCGCTATTATCATATGCAAGACTTGTATTGGATATGGCAGCCCGAACAAATGCGGTAAGGCCTCAGCACATGGAGAGCCGCTCGGAGCTGATGAAGCAGAATTAACCAGAAACAATTTAAATTGGGGTTATCCCCCGTTTGTTGTACCCGGGGAAGCGGCTTCTCATTTCAAGAAAAGCACTGACCGTGGTAAACAGGCTTACAGTGCCTGGTGCAAAAAGTACGAACAATACAAGGCAGTTTTTCCGGAAGAAGCCGATCAATTTGATTTGGCGCTTGAAGGCAGGCTTCCAGGTGGTTGGGATCAGGGCATGGGCAGTTTGCTGGAAGGTATCACAAAGCCTGTGGCAACCCGAGAGGTTTCCGGGGTAGTTCTTAATGAAATCGCTAAAAATATACGGAATCTGGCAGGAGGATCGGCAGATCTTGCGCCATCTACAAAAACTATTCTAACTGAAAAAGGACATTTTGGTCCGCAGGATTATGCGGGAAACAATATACATTTTGGTGTGCGTGAACATTCAATGGGGGCGGTTGCCAATGGTATCAGCCTTCATGGCGGAATAATTCCGTATACCGCGACGTTTCTGATCTTTTACGATTATATGCGCCCTCCGGTGAGGCTGGCTGCGATGATGGGCCTTGGAGTTGTTTTTCTCTTTACTCATGATTCTATCGGACTGGGTGAAGATGGGCCAACTCATCAACCGGTTGAACAGATAATGGGCTTAAGGCTGGTTCCCGGGCTTGTAACCCTGCGCCCTGCAGATGCGGCTGAGACTGTTGGCGCATGGAAAATAGCCATGAACAGAAGGCATAGCCCCACTGCAATAGTCCTTACCCGGCAAAAGCTGCCTTTGATTGAACGGAGTGGGCAATTCGATATAGATTTGGTGGCAAGGGGAGCATATATTGTCCGGGAATGGGGGCTAAAGCCTGAAATTATCATTATAGCTACCGGCTCCGAAGTACAGCTGGCCATATCTGCCGGTATCAACCTGAAGGAGAAAGGTGTGAATGCAAGGGTTGTATCCATGCCTTCATGGGAATTATTCGATGAGCAGGAAAAAAGTTACAGACAGATGATTCTACCGCCTGAAGTCAAGGCAAGAATATCTGTCGAAGCTGGCCGCACTACCGGCTGGCAAAGATACATTGGCGAAGATGGCCTGGCAATCGGGGTTGACCGGTTTGGGGTTTCGGCGCCCTGGCAAATGGCATACGGATACCTTGGTCTGACAGTGGAAAGAATTGTTGATGAGGCTTTGAGGCTTCTTGGGCGATAGTGTCAGGAATTGGCTATTTTTAACAGATTGTGATAACTGTCAGCTGGATTGCCGCTTAGAAATATTGCACTTCCTACGCAAGCAGAGTCAGCCCCGGTGGCGCTGATTTTTCTAATATTGTCTTTTTTAATTCCGCCATCTATGCCGATATCGATTGAACTGTACTCCCGCCGAAAACTTTGCACTTTATCCAGTACTTCCGGGATGAATTTTGCGCCATAAAACCCGGGATTTACTGTCATAAACAACACACAATCAATACTGCTTGCCAAATTTCGTAATGCTGCTGCAGGAGTCGACGGGTTTAAGGCTATTCCAATTTCAAGTTGAAGATCTCTGGCTTTATCAATAACATATTCATGATTACTGGTAGCTTCGTAATGGAAAATTGCTCTTCTTGCTCCGGCGTTTTTAATGTGGCTAAGGATCCTTTCCGGTTTTTCAGCCATTAAGTGGGCTTCCCAGTTGATCTCCGGCTGCAGGGCTTCCAGTTCTTCGGGGGTTATACTGTGAGAGGGTACGAAGCGCCCGTCCATCAGATCTATCTGAACCCAGTCAACAAATGATTTGGCCTGAGCGATCATTGAAACAAGGGTATCACAATTATCTGTAAGCAATGCGGGTACGATTTTTAATTTATTTATCATAGACAGGAAATTATAATTGGATCAGCCGTTTTGATCAAGGTCGACAAGCTCAATTTTTCCCCAGGCCCCTATTTTTGATCCTGCGATAATAACTGCGCCGTCAATACCGCGAATCGATTGGGCATGCTCAAGGCCTGCATTGATGTCCTCCGGATTTTTTACAGTGTTTCCGATAGCCGTAGCAGCAGCGTCAGCCAGAACGGCAGACCCGCTGATTGCAACTGCGGCATCCGCTTTGCCAAAGCTGAGGGAATGGCCGAATGTGCCGCAAGAAGTACATATTCCTCGTATGGATGAATACTCTGGAATAACCAGGCCGATTTTACCGGAAAGCGGCGAATTTCCAGCATATATGGCGATATTGCGTCTGCGGGAGGTTTTTATAAAAATGTCACCCCCGTTCTCCACAATTATTTCTTTGCTCAGATGAAGTAGATCCATTCCTGTATATTCGGCAATGGCGCCGGCAACAGCTGCCATAGGGCCTACGCCGGCTGTTTCACTGGCTTCATACATGGAACGGATTATTGATGATGCATTTTTATCTAAAGGCAGTGGTGACAGAGAATTTACAAAATCTGGATTGTCGTTTATATATTCCCTGATTGTATTGTAGTAATATGACGCACAAACGAATGCCTGTTTTTGAAGATTGGAATCAGCCAGTATCATGAGGTCGGATTCACCGCATTTTACCTCGAAGCCGGTTAGTTCATGGCCGGTTACCCAGCCGCGGTAATACCTGTTTTCAAGCATTCAAAAATGTAATTCCATTGCTCTGGGAGGGCAAGCCTTTATACAATTGGCACAGGCGATGCAGCGGTCATGAACAAAAAGCACCTCGCGGGTTATGGGGTCTACTTCGAAAGCTCCGGTAGGACATATGGTTAAACAAGCTCCGCAATGGGTGCACTTATCTTCATTTCTGACAACATTCTGGCTTAATGCCTCGATTTTAACACCTGTTTTTGCCAGAAAACGAATACCGCGGTCATAGTCTTCCTGGCTGCCTGAGAGTTCAAGAACCACAAACCCTTCCGAATCGGGTATTATGGAAGCCTTCAGGATATTGAACTGCAGGTTATAATCTTTGACCAGCCTGTAGGCGATGGGTTCTTCCACCAACCGTGCAGGAAAATGCAGGACTATTTTTCGTGATACTTTCAAAATAATTCCACGCCTTTATCAGCAGTTGTTTCTTTCTACCGGCCGGTAATTAAGCGGTCTGGTACTCTGGCCGCTTTCAGCCCCTGGTATAGGGGCAACCGGTGCAGTTAAAAGGAAATTACCGCTGGCAATCCAGTCTTTTAAAATATTTGATATTTCCAAAGCTCGCCGGTAGCTGGAAAGGGAGGCGGTTGGAATGGATTTGCTTCCCAGCCGGATAGTTCCGCTTTTCAATTGGGCGTAGCTTGTTTCTCCGAGGATATCGGGCAAATTATTTGGAAATGCCGTTGAATAATCTACAACCGCAGTAAAAATATCTTCGTCGGTGATCGCTGTGTATTCGAGAATCTCTTCATTAAGTATTGGGATAGGAATACCAACTCCAACCCCCAGGGAGGCCCCGTAACCCTGCATGCTTACACCACGCAGCCAGCGTGCATTCATTTGTTTAAGATCGCCCGTGAGAGACAGGGTTGCAGCCCCTCTTTTAGGTACGCCGTTATCGGTTCTGGGGGCACTGGGACTGTGCTGGGTTCCGTGCCACGAAATATAGCCGGTCCCCCCTCCAAGGAATAACCTTGTTCCAATACCGATGGTTTTATAGTACGGGTCATTGAGGAGCGGGGAAAGCTGCCCGGCGGAACAGTACATTGCATTTCCAAGACGGGGTTTAATGATGCCCAGGTAAGTGTAAATCGTTTTGTCTGATGTATTTACGGCAACATTGTAATTCTGATAGCAGTTGCGAAGGCTGAAGAACACAGCTTCATTCAGACTCTGGATGTTTATTAAAGTATCCAGCTTTTTTCGCGGGTAGCAATCGGTACCATAAGAAGTAGCAGAAAGAGTTATGTCTTTGCCGGATACCAGATCTTCTATAACATGCCCGCCGCCATAATTGAAATCCCCCGGATGAATTTTGTTTCTCGGATCATCTTCGGGTAGCGCAGTCGCCCCGATCATTACATCAGTTGCGGCAAAACCGGTATAAGCAGGTACGTCATTAAGATATGTCTTGCCGGCTTCCAGTTTAATTCTTGGTTTGGAATGCCCGATATTGAAATAAATTCCCGAGGAGCACATTGGCGCGAATGTGCCGGTAGTTACAACATCAATTTCGCTTGCAGCCTGGCTTAAGCCCCTGTGCCGGACGATATCAATAACTTCCTCAGCATTAACTACTACGACTTTACCGGACCTGATTTTGGAGTTAATTTCTTCTATAGTCTTTGACATAAAGTTCACATCCAGATACAAGAACAGGATTAAATCATAATATTAAGCTGACTGGCTGTCAATTTTCGGGCCGAAGTCATTAATATTGAGCAAGTTTAAAACATCTTTTTGCACAAGTTGTTACCAAGGGCAGGCCAGGTTTACCTGGCCTTTAGCTATTGTCAATTATAAACATATCAGGTGGATACTAGACCGTTGATAGCCGGCTGCTCTAAAATACAGGACAGAAGGAAAATGTGCATTCTCTATTAAGCAGGTTTATTAATACACGTGCGCCGCAAAGTTCGGGATTGTTAGATTATTTAGGAGAGGTGTGAATAGTGAGTATAGACGAAATATTAAGAAAAATGGTTGAAGTTGGTGCGTCTGATGTTCATCTGAGAGTTCCCAGCCAGCCGGTATTCCGTATAGATGGAGCGCTGATAGTGCAGGAAGATTTCCCTAAAATGGGCATGGCAGAAATGGAGGCTGCTTTTGAGTATGTAACCTCCCCGGAGCAGAGAGAAGAATTTTATAAAGAACGTGAGCTTGATTTTGCCTATTCTGTTTCCGGGTTAGCCCGATTCAGGGTTAATGCAATGCAGCAGCGGGGCACTATAAGTATGGCATTCAGGGTTGTGCCTTTCAAGATATTGACCATTGATGAGCTTTCTCTCCCGCAGATCTGCAAACAATTGATCTTGAAGCCAAGGGGTATGATTTTGATTACCGGCCCAACCGGCAGCGGGAAATCAACCACCATGGCTGCCATGATAGATTATCTTAATGAAACGAAGGCCTGCAATATAATCACGATTGAGGACCCGATCGAGTATCTTCATCGCAACAAGAAAAGCCTGATTGCGCAAAGAGACCTGGGTGATGATACCAAGTCATTCAATGCCGCGCTTGTCCATTCATTGAGGCAGGACCCGGATGTGATTGTTATTGGTGAAATGAGGGATATAGACACCATGTCGATAGCTATAAGAGCAGCTGAAACAGGCCATCTTGTATTGGGTACACTGCATACCAGAGATGCAACCCAGACGGTTGACCGTATAATCGATATGTTCCCCTCTGCTCAACAGGCTCAGATCCGGATGCAGGTATCGCAAAGCATTGAGGGTATACTTTCACAGGCATTATTACCGAAAGACAACGGAAAGGGGCGCGCTGCGGCTTTTGAGATAATGCTGGCCAATTCGGCGGTAAGGAATCTCATCCGTGACGGAAGAACATATGAATTACCCAATGTCATACAGCTGAATAACAAGGACGGCATGATAACACTTGACCAGTCACTGGCTGAACTGGTTGCGGATGGGATGGTGTCGAAGGAAGAAGCTTTATCCAAGAGCTCCAATCCGGAAAGGCTTGAAAAAATTCTCCAGTTTAAGGCGGGGGGAGGATACACTCCCAGAGGAAGATAGCAGCATAATCTGCGAGCATCAGCCACAGCCAACTGGATAGGCGAGAATGTTAATCGCGTGAGAATTAAGATGCTTTAAAGGAATGTGTTATGGACGATATCTATTCAGGGCTTGCGGGAAGAATGGATACAAGGCTGATTGGTTGCGAAATCAATTATTATCCGGCTCTCTATTCCACTATGGATGTTGCCCGTGAAAAAGGATTATCAGGGGATAAAGAAGGGCTGGTCATAGTTGCTGGTCAGCAGACTGGTGGTCGCGGCAGACAGGGGAGGACGTGGTTCTCTCCGGAGGGCAGTCTTGCATTATCAATTCTTTGTTATCCTGAAAAGAGCTGGCTTTCCGAGCTGGTTATGTGCGGGTCCCTCTCGATTTTGGATACCATAGAACAGTACGGGGTTAAAGAAGCAGGAATAAAATGGCCAAATGATGTTCTGATAGGAGGGAGGAAAGTTGCCGGGGTGCTGATTGAAAGCCGGGTTCTTGCTGATACTGTAATTTTTGCTGTAATTGGCATGGGAATTAATATAAACTCCAATATGACCGGTTTTCGGGAAATGCTGATAGCTCCTGCCAGCCTTGCCGTTGAAGTCGGGAGAGCCATTGATGCACAGGGATTTTTCCACCACCTTATGGAAAATACCGACCGACTCTACTGCGGGTTAAAAAGCGGCAACAGTTTGTTAGACCAATGGAAAAGCCGATTGGTTACACTTGGCAGGGAAGTCAGTATAATGCATGGCCCTTCATTTCTGAGGGGTTTGGCGAGGGACGTCACTCCTGAAGGCAGCCTTTTGCTTGAGACTGAGTCCGGAGAAGAAGTTATTATAAGTGCAGGGGATGTAACTCTGGAATAAGAATAACCGCCTGCCGCACGAAAATGGCGGCAGGCGGTTATACAGCTATTTGGATTCCTTGTTTTCCCTCTTTGTGAAAGCATTAAGCATGTCTATAGGTAACGGGAATACTATTGTGCTGCTCTTTTCAGTGGCGATTTCGGTTAAAGTCTGAAGGTAACGAAGCTGCAGCGTAACCGGTTCTTTGGCGATTACATTGGCAGCATCAGCCAGCCTGGCAGACGCCTGGAATTCGCCATCAGCGTGGATGACCTTGGCTCTTCTTTCTCTTTCCGCTTCTGCCTGCCTTGCCATGGAGCGGCGCATGGTTTCCGGAAGCTCTACGTCCTTGATCTCAACCGTGCTGACCTTTACTCCCCATGGATCGGTGTGTTCATCAATAATCTCCTGCAACGTCTGGTTGAGTTGCTCTCGTTTGCTGAGAAGCTCATCAAGTTCAGATTGACCAAGTACGTTGCGAAGGGTTGTCTGGGAGATTTGTGAGGTTGCCTTGATATGATCGAGGACTTTTACTACCACGTCCGTTGGGTTAACAACACGGAAATACACAACTGCATTTACCCGGACTGTAACGTTATCCTTGGTAATAACATCTTGAGAAGGCACATCCATAGTTACGACCCGGAGGTCAACCTTAACCATACGATCTATGAACGGGATTATGAAGAATAAACCGGGGCCCTTGGCTCCAATGAGTCTGCCGAGACGAAAAATGACACCTCTTTCGTACTCGGATACCACTCGAACGGACATACTGATGATGGTAAACAGGAGAAATAATCCTATTGCCAGATATATGTAATCCATTAACTGCCTCCTTTTTCTAATTTGGATACATAAAGGGTCAGGCCTTCCGACCTTTTAATGATAACTGTTTCCCCTGGCTCTGCTGTTCCCTCGTCCAGAACAGCTCTCCAAATTTCCCCTTCGACAAAGACTGTGCCGGAAGGGGACAGGGTTGTTCGGACCGACGCTTCTTTCTCCCTGAAATGCTCACTGCCGGTAGAAGCCTGGGTACGGTGTGCTGCTGCTACCCTCTGAATAACGAAAACCAGTATACCAGTTATAACCACCAGTATTATTGCTATTAACCATGGATTCACGCTAAACAACGGCCCTCCTTTGAATAAAATTAAAGAACCGATGCCGAAAGAAACGATTCCTCCGGCAGTAAGTATTCCGAACGTCGGGGTAAAAACTTCAGCTATAAAGAGGCCAATGGCAACAACCATCAGAATAATTCCGGTATAGTTCACCGGCAGGACGCCAAGTGAATAGAAAGCCAGCAGGCCGGAAATGACTCCAACCACCCCCGGGAAAATAAGCCCCGGATTAAATATTTCAACAGTAATCCCCAGGATTGCCAGGCTAAGTAAAATATAAGAAATATTGGGATCGGTAAGAGCCAGAAGCAAACCTTCAATAAAGCTCATGCCGATATGGATAACCTGAACATCTGTAGTATGCAGTGTAATTACAGAGCCATCAGGGCGGGTAATTGCACGGGCGTCCATGTCGTTTAACAGGCTTTGAAGATTTGGTGAAACAATGTCAATAACATTGAGAGCCAGCGCTTCTCCTGCAGATACTGAAGCTGCTTCACGCACTGCCAGTTCAGCCCATTCGGCATTGCGGCCACGTGCCTCGGCCAGTGCCCTTGCATAAGCTATAGAATCATTGAGAAGCTTGGCTTTCATTTCATCACTGATTTCGGTTTCGCCGTCGCTACCGAGAGAAACCGGAGTAGCAGCTCCAATTGCAGTATTGGGAGCCATAGCGGCGATGTCTGCCGCTATTGTAATATAAAAACCCGCTGACGCAGCTCTGCCTCCCGGAACTACATATACAGCTACCGGCATTGGTGCGTTGTTTATTAAGCGGATAATGTCCCGCATGGCTTCATCCAGCCCGCCGGGAGTGTCCATTAAGATGACTACCAGGCCGGAACCGTTCTCTTCAGCTTCATCGAATACACGGGACAGGTATTCTGCCTGGACAGGTGTAATCACTCCTTCCAGATCAAGCGTGGTAATTATGAGGGCGTCGTTATCTGCAGCTGATGCAGGTTCGGGAGCGATACCGGCAAGCAGAACCAAAACCGGCAATAACAGCAGACTGGCTTTACGCAGCACTTGAGGTTTCATGATTAGAGTATAACCTTGCTTTAATGTGAGCGCAACTGCCATCCAGGGCTGAAAACAGGTATAATAAAGTTGAATGAAGCCATGTTCTATTGTAGAATTGACAGGTTTTAAAGGTTAGAAAGGTTGTGAGAAATGATTCAGCGATGTAAAGGATTTAAAGACATGCTGCCCGTAGAAATGGCCGCTTTCAGACAAGCGGAATCGGTTTTTCTGCAGGCAGCCCGCGGTTGGGGATACCAGGAAGTTCGTACTCCGACAATCGAGTACCTTTATTTGTTTACTTCAGCAGGCACTCTGACACCGGGGAAGCTCCGGCGTACCTACTCATTCCTTGACTGGGACGGTTGGAGCGGCGAAAGAGTTGTATTAAGGCCGGATACGACGATCCCGGTTGCGCGGATGTATGCTGAATGCCTGGCCGGGCAACCTCAGGCTAAACTCTGCTATGTAGCCAATACGTTTATGTTCGATGATACCGGCAAGAAAAACCGGGAACGCTGGCAACTCGGGGCGGAATATATCGGTTCAAGCTCAGCAGTAGCGGATGGCGAACTGGTGGCACTTGCGCTGGAAGTTGCAGCAAAGCTGGCTGTTCCGGATGTACGCGTGCGGCTTTCACATTCGGGCTTGATCGCAGCTTTACTCGAGCAATCCGGTTTCGATGCCGAGGAGTATAACAGTATTTTTGATGAACTGCTGGATGGCAATGAAAAAGCTATCGACAGGGTCAAAGAAGCTAATCCGCAGCTCGCCAGGCTATTCTCCCTGATGCTGGGCATGCATGGGAAATCTGCCGGTTACTTGAAAAACCTGAAGGCTCTTCTGGATGAATCGTTATCCGGTTCAAAATGTGTTATTGACGATTTTATTGCTACCACCGAGGCAATTCAGGCGCTGGGGGTCGAATGCGAAATTAACCTGGCCGCTGCCAAGGGTTATGAGTATTACACAGGTATAATCTTCCATATATTATCCGGGGATGAAATTATTGGAGGAGGCGGGAGATACGACAATCTTATTAGCCTTTTGGGCGGAAAAGACGTTCCGGCGGCTGGCTTTGGCTTGTATATGGATAAACTGATAAGGCTTTCCGCTTGCTTGCATGAAGAACCCGGATTCAGGGAAAAGGTGTTGATAAAAGACGCCGGTGGCGGAGCATTTCGAACCCTTGAGAGTGCCCGAAAAATGAGGAAAGCTGGCTACAACATTGTGATCGCACCGGAAAAATCGGAGCATAAAAATGCAGGATTTTGCCTGGAAATCTGTTCAGGATCTCCGGGTTTTATGCTGGAAGATATTTCTGCTGGTAAACGAAAAGGACTGGCCAGTGCAGAAGAGGCTTGCGAAATTCTTGCCAGGGGGGATGAACTTGCTTAAAATTGCCCTGCCTAAAGGGCCCCTGCTTGGCGAAACATCTGACTTGCTTGAGAAATCGGGATGGGGGCTGGATGACTATTCCAAAAGTGCACGCCTGTATCGCCTGAAAGCAGACAGATTCCCCGGAGCTCAAATAAAAATACTACAGGACAAGGATATTCCGATACAGGTATCTGTCGGTAATTACGATGTTGGTATATGTTCAAAAGAATGGATTGAGGAGCTTACCAGCCGCTATCCGTCCTGCTCACTGGTTAAACTGAAATCACTCGGTTACGGAAGCCAGTCCCTGTTTGCGGCAGTTAGCCCGGAGAGCTCATGGAATCATGCCCGGGATTTGGTTGATTGCGATAGAGCTATACGCATTGCTACCGAGTATCCCAACATAGCCCAGGAGTTCGCCGCATCGCTGCGCCTGAAGCATTTCATGGTGTTTCCGGTATGGGGAGGCGCAGAAGGTTACCCGCCGGATCATGCCGATGTGGTAATAATCTCTGCTG
>JAQWDO010000072.1 GCA_028705415.1 Dehalococcoidales bacterium | reverse complement strand
TTGAAGAACTGATGGAAGCATATCAGGAGGATGATGCCGGGTCCGATGCTCGCTATAACAATCAAATTCTGGCACTGACAGGTGTCATTGCACTGGTAAATATTCGGGAAAACCGGGATATTCAGTATGTTACACTTACCGGTGCTGACCAGAACATATTCCGTTCTATAAAATGTATGTTTAACCAGGATAAAGCTTTTCAGCTCAAAGGTTTGGAGCGGGGTCAGAAGTTAGTGATAATGGGCAGATTCAGGGGCTCGCTTACTTCGATGACACTGGTCGACTGTTCGGTTATATAAACGGTCGAAAACCTAATCAATGCATGGTAGCTCAATTATAAAAGTTGCGCCGTTGCCAGGCTCGCTTTCTGCTCTTATACTTCCGCCGTGCCCGGTGACGATGCCGTAGCATATTGAAAGCCCAAGGCCGGTTCCACAGCCCACTTCACGGGTGGTAAAAAACGGGTTGAATATTTTACCAATAACGTCTTCTTCTATCCCCGGTCCGTTATCTTTGATAATTATTCGGGCTGCTTGATTGGCTTTTCTGGTTTCAATATAAAGCTCGCCAGCCTTGTCACTTTTGGACATGACCTGCTCGGCATTCACGATTATATTGGAGAACACCTGGTGCAATTGAGTACTGCTGCCCATTACCAGGGGAAGGTCTTGCGATAAATGGGTCTGTACGGTTATATTTTTCACTTTCATCAGGTACGTATGAAGGCTCAGCACCCGTTTCAGGATCTCATTAATATCCAGTGGTGATTTGCCCGCCGGATGTTCGCGGGCAAAAACCATCAGGTCGTTTACAATCGAGGCGGTACGCTTTGCATCCCGGTTGATATACTCCAGCAATTCTTTTGTTTCTCCGGATGTCTCACCCTGTAAAAGGTAATCGGAAAAACCTATAACGCTGGTAAGCGGGTTGTTCAGTTCGTGGGCTACACCGGATACCAGTTCGCCAATTGATGCAAGACGGTCCTGGAATATCATCTGCTGCTGCATTAATTTGCGTTCGGTGATATCCCGGATAACCAGTATGTTGCCGCTTGTGTTGCCATTTGCATCATTTATTGGTGAAGAGGTAATTTCCATGCTGGTTTTTTTGTCAGGGTGTAAATATTCTCTGGTGACCGGCTGGCAAATTTTTCGAGCTGTAACGCAGGGGCAATCCTCTTCCGGGCCTTCCCTGCCGTGTATAAGGGCACAGGCTTTGAAGCCGAGGAGTTGCGTTGGCTGGGCACTGAATGCACTGGCAAATGACCAGTTTATCCTGGTAATTATATGATTAACATCGGTGACAGCAATCATGTCAGAAATTGAATCGAAGGTCGTTCTCCATTCCTGGGCAGCACTTTCAAGAGCTTTTTCTGCCAGTACCCTGTGAGTAACATCCCGGTAAATCCACAGATGGTATACCAGCTGGTTATTATCATAAACCGGTATATAATCCCGCTCATAAAAACGGTTATCTATAGTCTCAAACAGTTCGGAGTATACTTCTTGTCCTCCGGAAACTGCTGCTTCGATACTGGCACAAAAATCTTCCGGATGTTTAAAAAGATTCTTGTAATCCTTTGCAGACTGTTGGCAATCCAGCCCCTTGAGACTGTCCGGCGTAAGGGGGACGGAGAGCATCTGGCAGAACAGTCGGTTGGCAAACTCGATCTTTCTTTCCGCGGTTTCCATTAAAAGGGCTGAGCTGACATTATCCACTATTACGCCAAGCTTGATGTTGTACTGTCTTGCTTTTATTTCAGCAAGTGTTCTTTCTGATATTTCCTGTTTTAGCGCGTTTTGCCTGTTGAGTGTTTCGGTTTTGATGATTCCATGTACCATGGTATAGAACAGAAACATCCAGCCAATCGGAAGGAGGGTGCCGAGGGTATCCTCTACAATCAGGATCGTGTTAACCAAACCGGACCATTTCAGGAAAACACATGTCATAAAACTTGCAGAGAGAAAAAGCAGTATCGCCAGTGTAAAGCTTACATCTTCCCCGAAGACTTTATTGTATTTGAAACATACGATTACCAGAGCTGCAAGAAAGGCAAGGATGCTGACAGCATCGATTACCGCAATGGCAGTGTTCATTTAGGAAACACTCTTTCGTATTAATACTGCATAACACCATATGAGCAGGAAGATGGAACTTAATGCGTAACAGATGTGCTCAAGGAAGTTGATAATATCTTCCAGAAATAAACCTTCCAGGATGGTGAGAATAAAAGCAGTGAATAATATATAAAAACTGATGGTAAGAATTTTAATGTGAGGGATGCCGGTCAAATAGTGGGCATTGAGCCGGATAAAGAGGAAAAGGCCGGCTCCAACAATAAACATGATTACTTCATTGATTTCAATCATCGCAAATTCTTGCTTTTGTGGTTATATGACCTGCCATTTTGTAAACGGATTGACCTGGGCAAGCATAAATATCATAACTGCCATTAAACCACATTATCCTACCGCTTTGTGTTCAATTCAATAGCCTCCAGTCCCGTAAAACATGTTAACAGCCTGCTTTGACACCGGCTGTCACGGAATTAAAGGCCTGCTGTTTCCAGCCAAAATAAAAGCAGTGTGAGCACAATTGAAAGGGGGATTATTACTATCCATTCATTTACCCGGGCAAATCTCGGTAAGGTTAAATCTCCGAAATATCCCTTTTTGAGTATTCCCGCATTTAGTGAAGGATATACAGCGGCCAGCAGCCCGGAGCCAAGCACTATGCCTATAAACCCTCCGGTGATTGCATCAAGATAGCCATTTCCCATTGCGCCGGCAATAGTACCCGGGCAATACCCGAGGATGGCAAATCCGAGGCCAAAGATCAAGCCGCCAACCGCATTTTTGCCCCAGGAGCCGGCTTTGGGGCGCAGTTTTATCCAGCCCAGGTTCTGCATCAAATGAAGACCGAGCATGCCAGTGACGACTGCAGAGAGCATTACTTTCAGGACGGTAAAATCAGTCAGCAGTAATTGCCCGATAATCACATCATACTTGGTTACCCCGCTTTTTTGAAGCAAAAAACCGAATATTATACCGAGAAGCAAGCCCCATACAAGCTGTATTTTTTTTGTTTGAGCTTTCATTTCTGCCGCTCCTTTTAAGCAATCACATTGAAAATAATATGTGCCATAGCGATACCCCCGATGAAAAAGCAGATTGCCGATACCCAGCTTGAAACAGCCAGCTGCATTGTTCCGCTGATGCCGTGTCCGCTTGTGCAACCGCCCGCCCACCGTGCACCAAAACCAAGCAGGGTGCCGCCAGACAGCGCGGCAAAGAACCGCAGCCACATATTGTTGCCGAATGCCATTTCCCATTTACCGGGGATCCATTGCCACCCAAAATCTCCAGAAAGGAGCGAGGAAACAAGCGCTCCTCCAATTATGCCCAGAACAAACATCCACTGCCAGTCGATTTCCGGTTTGACTTCGCGATAATAAAGTTTGCCTTCAACCTTTTTGCCCCTGAAGAGTTTTTCGATCATGCCTGCGGTGCGGGCAAAAGAGGTGGAACACCCGATTGGTTTGGACGAAATGAGCCAGGTAAACCAGCTGAGAATGCCAATACCGATTCCTGCTGCATATGGAGACCATTGAACTGCAGTAAGCCAATCCATCACAGGACCCCCTTTCTATTCCTCGTTATTTTCCCTGGCAAGGAAATCACTTGAGTAACGCGGGCCATGAGGATTGACGCAGACCTTGCACTGGCGCGCATGCCCTGCTGCGCTGTACCCTGTCATTCCTCCGGCAACGTTATAGACTTCATGGAAGCCGTTTCTTTTTAAAATACTTGCCGCCAGGCTGGAGCGGTTGCCGGTTGAGCAAATTAAATAAACCGGTTTTTCGGGATTAAGCTCTTTATTGCGGGATCGCAGGTCAGGAGAAGGAATATTAACCGCACCGCTGATATGAGAATCAGTAAACTCGGCGGGTGCCCGGGTATCTACCAGGACCGTACCAGATGAACCGGTTATACGTTCGTGCAGAGTCTGGGCTGAGATTAGATTGACGTGGTCTATTTTCTGCCCGTCGGTTACCCAGGCTACCATTCCTCCCTTTAGATACCCTGTAATATGATCAACCCCCACTCTTCGCGCCCAGTCTATCGCTTCAGTTGCTTCCTGGAAAGAGTCCGCCACCAGCAAAATATTTTTTTCCGGGGGCAGTACCCAGCCTGCAAATGTAGGAAAATTGCCGTTGATATCCAGGTGCCATGCCTTCGGAATATGCAGTCCGGCAAAAGCGGCATAACTGCGCACGTCAAGCAGATCTGTATCCGGGTCATGCAGCTTATCCAGAAAACCGGCGGGAGAAAGCTCCTCAACAACCGGAAGATTCCTGACAAGTTCCGGTCCGTCCCGGTTTATATCACTGCAGCGGCTGAAATGATCGGGGGCCGGGGGCATATCTGTAGTTAGAGAAGTTATGAACTTCTCCTTGTTGGTTATTTTAAGAGCGCTGTTATACATGCGCTCATACCCTATGGTAGAGCGCCATTGAGGGACTGTTCATATGCTGTATCAATGGTATGTTTTAATTTGGTTATCCTTTCTTCCAGTGCCTTCTGCTCGGCTTCATATTCAGCCGACATCTTGTAAAAACGCTCTTCGGGAATTTTACCCATCACATTGTCTTCATATAGCTTTCGAATGATTTTGTCTATGTCAGCAATACGAGACTGTGCTTGTTCGTACTCCTTTTGACTTTGGCGGAGTTCTTTGGCAAGTTCCTTTTCTGAGCTATTCATAACTATACGGATGAATTCCTGTTCATGGTCTTTGGCAAAGGAGGTTACACGCCTTAAGTCTTCTAGCAAAAGCTGTTCCACTACAACATTGCGTATCTGATGTGAACTGCACATACCCTTTTTCTTGCGGTAAGTCGCACAAACGAAGTATTCC
>JAQWDO010000071.1 GCA_028705415.1 Dehalococcoidales bacterium | reverse complement strand
AAGTACTCTGGCAAGGTTTGCGCGCATCCTATCGACGTATTCGCGCAATCGCGGCAGTTAGGCTACGACGGTGAGATCTGTATTGTTAACCCGGAAACCCTTGTTTATAAGTTTGGCCACCACTTCCTCCAGCAGCTTGAGGCTGGAGATGTCTTTGTAAGCAGGGTCTCCGGGAGGAAAATGCATTCCGATATCTCCCATGGCTGCTGCCCCCAGAAGGGAATCAATTACGGCATGAGTCAATGCATCGGCGTCGCTCCAGCCGATTAAACCCTTATCAAAAGGTACGTGAACTCCACCAAGAACCAGCTTGCGGTCGGGTGCAAGTCGATGGCAGTCGTAACCAATACCTGTTCTCATTTTGTACCTCCTCGCTTTCTGATTAGAATTCGGGCAAGCTCCAGGTCGCTTGGAGTGGTTACTTTAATATTATCATAAGAGCCGTCAGTCAGGCTAACCTTTATTCCGGCCATTTCTGCCATTTGGGCGTCGTCAGTAACTTCGCAGTCTGCGTTCCGGAAGGCTGATTGCAGAAGACGTGACTCAAAAGCCTGGGGTGTCTGTATCGCCCGCAGGGCTTTTCTCGGCAGGGTTTCTTTTACAAAACCATCAAGCTCGGTTTTTATGGTATCGGTTGGGATAATTGCCGGAATGCATGCTCCGGTTAACAGCGCGCCTCTTGCAACGCGTTCTATGAGGCTGGAGTCGACCAGGGGCCTTGCTCCATCATGGATGAGTACAATCTCACCGGTAGCAGATTTCAACCCTTCCATGACTGAATCCTGGCGTCTCTCTCCGCCCGGGACTATCGCCCTGACTCGGGAAAATTTCTCTTTTTCAGCCAGTTTTCTGCCGGCTGCCAGGTTAGCCTGGTTTAAAACTATTATTATCTCATCAACCAAGGGAGTGTGCTCAAATGCGCATATTGACCAGTAAAGCAGTGGTTTTCCGAAGGCATGTGCAAACAGCTTGTCACAGCCCTCCATTCTTCGGCTGGCTCCAGCCCCCAGGATAATGGCTGACACTTTTTTGCCTTCAAGCATGGCTTACACCCCGACTTCCCTGAGCCCCATGCGTATGGCTTCTCTCAGGGTTGATACTGCAATCAGGCGGATATTTGAATTTTTGGTGTTTTTGGCGCTTCTTTCCGGAACCAGGCAGGCTTTAAAACCGAGTCTGGCAGCTTCTGCCAGCCGGCGGTCAAGGCGCGGCACGGCTCTGATTTCACCGGAAAGGCCGACCTCTCCCACTGCGGTTAAATCCGGCAGTACCGGGCGGTCCCGGTAGCTGGAGGCAATTGCCAAAGCAATTGCCAGGTCGGCAGCCGGTTCCGATATACGCATGCCTCCTGTAGCATTGGCAATGACATCTTCTTTGCCCAGTTTTAATCCACAACGCCGGCCGAGCACTGCAGTAAGCATAAGGAGGCGCCCATAATCAAGGCCGTTGGCAACCCTTCGCGGCTGCCCGAATACCGAAGGGCTGGTCAGCGCCTGGACTTCTACCAGCAGGGGGCGGCTCCCTTCGAGGGTTGGCACAACAGCTGAACCGACGGTATCTGCCAGGCGTTCCGAAAGGAAAATTGCTGATGGATTGGGTATTTCAGCCAGGCCGTCGGATAACATCTCGAAGATTCCCACTTCGTTGGTTGAACCGAATCGGTTTTTGACCGAACGCAGGATGCGGTATGCCTGAAAGGGTTCACCTTCAAGGTAGAGAACGGCATCCACCATATGCTCCAGTACCCGGGGCCCGGCGATGGTACCATCTTTGGTGACATGGCCGGTAATAAATACCGGGCAGTTGTTGGTTTTCGCCCATGACATCAGTTTCTGGGTGGAAAGCCGGAGCTGGTTAAGGCTTCCCGGCAGGGTATCTGCTTCCGGAGTGTATACAGATTGTATGGAGTCGACCACCAGCAATGCCGGCTTGAGTATTTCTGCCTGGCTGAGGATCGATTCGAGTTCGGTTTCTGCGGCAAGAAACAGTTCCTCGCCCTTGATTTCAAGGCGGTGAGCCCTGATTTTTACCTGGCGGGGAGTTTCTTCTCCGCTGATGTATACCACTTTACCTTTGGTACGGCTGACGTTGGATGCCGCCTGAAGCAGCAACGTCGATTTGCCGATGCCAGGCTCACCCCCAATAAGCACCAGTGATCCGGGAACAATTCCTCCCCCCAAAACCCGGTCAAGTTCCTGTATTGAGGTGGAAAACCTCTCTTCCTCGCCGGCTTTGACGGCGGGCAGATTCAGCGGGGAAGCTGATTCGGAGAGGATCCTGCTCGAAGCCTTTGATCTTTCCGCCGGTTTTTCCAGATAACTGTTCCAGGCTTCACAGCCCGGGCATCTTCCCAGCCAGTTCGGGCTTTGGCGCCCGCACTCCTGGCAGATAAATACGCTTTTGCTTTTGACCATGGAATGACTTTATCGCAAAAAACGGTTCTAAAGCAAGTAAACGGCTGGTTGTGGGTAGATTTCTGTATTCTTACCGGTGTGACAGGCGAAAAAGATGTAACCGGGGACTGGTTGCCGGATTAAAGGGTTGTAAATGTAAAGGGAGGTGTCTATAATAGAGCCTTGTGACTTCAACAGCTATGGAATTTAACCGTATACTGGTACCGGTTGCCGGAACTAAGGCAGACGAAGCAGCCATGGAGCTTGCCTGTTGCCTCAGCCGTGGTAAAAAACAGGCAGAAATATTTGCTGTTCATGTTATACCGGTGGATCGATCCCTCCCTTTGGATGCAGAGATAAGCAACGCTATCGACCGGGCTGAGGATTTGCTTGAACAGGTTACCAGTGAAGCTGAAAACAAAGGTTACGATGTCGATTCTGATATTCTCCAGGCTCGGGAAGTAGGGCCGGCTGTAATACAGGAAGCAGTTGAAAAAAAGGTCGATCTTATTCTAATCGGAGTGTACTACAAAAGGCATTATGGGGAATTTTGTCTTGGTGATGTTGTTCCGTATGTTTTAAAGAACGCCCCCTGCCCGGTACTGGTTTACCACCATCCCCAGGAGGGCAAGGCAGAAGCGTGAAAGCAGTTATCATGGGTTGCAGCCGAGTAGGCGCCCGGCTGGCAGAAATGCTTTCCGAAGATGGATGCCAGGTTACTGTTCTTGATATAGAAGCTAACAGTTTCAAGCGGCTTTCCCAGAACTTCAATGGTACCGCGCTTCTTGGAAACGGGCTGGATGAAGCTACTCTGGTCAGGGCCGGGATCGAAACTGCAGATGCCTTTGTTGCTGTAACCCAGGGAGACAACCGCAATATCATGGCCAGCCAGATTGCTCGCCATATCTTCAAGGTGCCAAGGGTAGTGTGCCGCATATACGATCCGCTGAGAAGAGATCTTTACAGCGAGCTCGGGCTTATTACCATCAGTTCAACCACGGTTGTTGCAAATATGGTGAAGAACAAGTTGTTTGTTTAGGGGAGATTCTTGTATATCATAATCGTTGGTGGAGGGCGCCTCGGTTTTAAACTTGCACAATCTCTGCTCGACAAGTCTCACGAAGTTCTGGTTATCGATAAGCGCCAGGAACTGGTTGACAGGATAATTGCCGAGATGGGAAGTGTGGCGATCGTTGGTGATGGCTGTGAAGGTAAAATCCTGGAGAGTGCCGGTGCCCGCCGGGCCGACATTTTTATTTCGCTCACCAGTGAGGATGAAGATAACCTGGTTTCCTGTCAGATAGCCAAGCATTATTTTAAAATACCGCGAACCATTGCCAGAGTAATGGATGAAAGAAATGAAATGCTGTTCAAGGCTCTGGGCATAGACATAATCATAAACAGCACCAATATCATCCTGGAATACATCATGCATGAGATGCCTTCCCCGCCGGTGATGCACCTTATCCAGGAACGTGACCGGGGGTTTGAAGTAGTAGATATTACCATTCCACCATCTGCAAGTGTGATCGGGAAGGGAATTAGCGAACTTGCCCTGCCGGAAAGTGCTGTTATCGCTCTGATAATACGCCGAGGCGCAACTCCTGTATTGCCACGAGAAGGAGTCCAGTTTGAAGAGGGTGACCAGGTAATCGCAGCCACCAGCCCGGAAAATGAGCCCTTCCTCCGTGCCGTATTCACAGGACAGTAACCCCCTCTTGACTTTCTTTTTACGGATAAGATAGCCTTTATACCGATATCGGTTATTCAGTATACTTTACTCGTCCTGGGGGTCATTCAATGCGTAAATCTGCTTCACTTTTCCTTATGTTATTGGTTATAACGTTTTGCTTTACAACCGCCTGCAGTCATCCGCGACCGGTCGAAATCAGTTTTGGTGAGAAGAAGCCAGAAGCCCTTGCTGGACGGGTATATATAGAAGGTGAGGTGAATGTTCCCGGCATATATCCCTTGAGGGAGCAGGATACACTGGTCGCCTTGCTGGAATCGGCTGGCGGTTTGAAGGTGGACGGGGATGATGTTTATTGCCGGGTTTGTTTTTATTCCAGCCCGATGACCGAAAATGAACAAAAAGTAGATCTGAACCGGGCGCCTGAATGGCTGCTGGAGGTTTTGCCCGGAATCGGTAAGGTCACTGCTCAAAATATCGTTGCCTATCGCACACATAACGGCCCCTTCCGTCATATAAAAGAACTGATGAATGTAGCCGGAATTGGAGAGGGGACTTTTGCGAATCTTGTCGGCAAAATAACTGTTTTTGATACCGGGGGATAGCCCGGTGAAGCTGTTATGGCTATGCTCGCTGTATTTGGCCGGAATAGTTGCCGGAGGCAGGCACGATGCTTCCGGGTGGCTGTTAACCGCCTGCCTTTTGCCGTTGGCTCTGGTATTTTCCCGCCGTTTCAGAAAAAAGGCTTTATGGGGGAGCCTGAGCCTTCTGATGTTGTTTACCGGTTTATTATCTTCATCGGCTGCTGCTTTTACACCAGACCCGGGAATGCTTG
>JAQWDO010000007.1 GCA_028705415.1 Dehalococcoidales bacterium | reverse complement strand
ACCAGGTCTGCACCAATTTGTGCGTGGGAACCTTCAATTTCCCGGTCAACCGCTTTTCCAATATCATGCAGCAACCCCGCTTTTTTGGCAGTGTGGACTTTTACTCCAAGCTCGGCGGCTATCAATCCGGAAAGCTGAGCCACTTCTATGCTATGAGCGAGTACATTTTGACCATAGCTGGTTCGGTATTTCAGCCTGCCCAGCAGTTTTATCAATTCGATATGCAGTCCCTGTACACCTACATGGAGTGTTGCCTGTTCTCCAGCTTGAAGAATTGCAGCTTCTACGTCTTCCTTTGCCTTGTTAACTACCTCCTCGATTCGTGCCGGGTGAATTCTTCCGTCCATTATCAGTTTTTCAACTGCCTGGCGGGCGATTTCACGTCTCACCGGATCAAAGGAAGAAAGGGTAACCGCACCTGGTGTATCATCGATAATCAGATCAACCCCGGTAGCCTGTTCAAGAGCTTTAATGTTCCGGCCCTCCCTGCCGATCAGTCTCCCTTTCATATCATCGTTGGGCAAGGGAACCGCTGTTGCCGTAGTTTCGCTGACAACCTCAGCGGCCGAGCGCTGAATCACCTGGGAAAGGATATTACGGGCCTTCTCGTCTGCCTCCAGTTTGATCTTGGTCTCCCACTGATGCAAACGCCGGGCAGTTTCCGACTGCATTTCCTTTTCCATGCGGTCGAACAACTCGGTCTTAGCCTCGGCGGATGACATTTGTGCAACCTGTTCAAGATGCTTTACCTGATCTTGCTTTATCTTTTCAATGTCGGTTTTTATTTCCTCTATCTGCCGGTTTTTCTCCTCCATGTTTTGCTCACGCCGCTCTGCTTCCTCAAGTTTGCGTTCAAGGGTAGTCTCCTTCTGGGCAATTCGGTTTTCCTGCCTTTGAATTTCGCTGCGTCTTTCCCTTATTTCACCGTCAGCCAGAGTTTTTTCCCTATCTGCTTCTTTCTTGGCCTCGCGAAGATACTCCTTGGCCTCCGCTTTAGCCTCGGCAATAATCTGCGCAGCCTCTTTTTTGGCAAGTGTTGCCTGGCGGGCAGCCATCATGCCCTTGCTTAAAAACATGGCCATAGCGCCGAAAACAACGCCTATGATAAAACTGAATACTATGACCAGAACCGTATCCATCTGTTCTCCTTTTCCCTGCAGACAATTACCACAGGTATTTTATTGCAGGTTCTCCCTGCTATTTTTATATTCTGTGAGTTCCTTCCATAACTCGTCTATAACCGGTTTAATGATTTCATAGCCAAACCCTCGCCGCTGGAGGAAGCTGCCAACACGGCGTTTGAATGCAATATAGTCCAGCCCAATACTGCGCACAGCCTTCGCCCGTGCTGCCGAAAGGGCGTTTTCGTAATCATCGTAATCTTTTACCGCTTCTTCAATAGCTTCTTCACTCAATCCTTTTGCTTTCAGTTCACGGCGAGTCAGATAAGCGCTTTGCGGTTTAAAACTCAGCCGGTTTTCCGCCCACTGGCGTCCGAATTCCCTGTCATCGATCAACCCACTGGCTTTTAGATGATCAACCGTTTTATCCACTGCTTTAGGACTGAATCCCTTGCTAACAAGGCGATCACGCAGCTCTTTTTCGCTTCGCGCCCTGAAAGCAAGAAGGCGATAAGCTGATTTCTTGCAGATATGGGCCTCTTCATCTTCTTTCAGGGCTTCTATCCGTTTCTGGCTTATTTCCATCCCATCCTTGATTTTATTCTCAAGGATTACTTCGACAGAAAGAGTAAGAGCATGGCTTCCGTCGATAAATAATCGTGCCATGTTCTTTCCAGTATTCATTTCAAGACCGGTAACTAGCCCCATAATACCACCAAAAAAGACAAGGCTGAGGTAAGCTTACCTCAGCCTTCATTTTCCCGGTTAGTATTAAGTTGTGTTAGCTTTACCAGACTTGCTTTCTAATCTGCTTCGCTATCCACTTCTCCGGAACTGGTGACTGCTGAGGCCCTGACCCCTTGTTCTATTTCCTGCGCAATTTCAGGATGAGCAACAAGGAATTCTCTGGAGTTTTCCCTGCCTTGCCCCAGGCGAATGTCACCATAAGAGAAGAAGGCTCCCGCCTTTTTTATAATACCCAGCTCCACGCCCAGATCCAGGATGTTGCCTTCACGGCTGATGCCGGAAGCAAACATAATATCGAACTCAGCGCTCCTGAATGGTGGTGCCACCTTGTTCTTGACTACCCTGGCTCTGACACGAGTACCGATGGCGTTGGTGCCCTGTTTGAGTGTTTCGGTACGCCTTAAGTCCAAACGTACCGAACTGTAAAACTTGAGGGCCCTTCCTCCCGGAGTAACCTCCGGATTGCCAAAAACGATACCTACTTTTTCCCTTAGCTGGTTGATGAAAACTACAGCCGTACCAGAACGCCCAATAGCAGCCGTAAGCTTCCGAAGGGCTTGCGACATGAGCCTTGCCTGCAAGCCGACATGGGCATCACCCATATCACCTTCCAGTTCAGCTCTTGGTACCAGCGCAGCCACACTATCTACTACCACCACATCTATAGCTCCACTTTGTACCAGCCGCTCGGTTATTTCGAGAGCTTCCTCGCCGTTATCCGGCTGTGATATAAGCAGTTCTTCAATGTTAACCCCGATATTAGAGGCATAAGCCGGATCAAGCGCATGCTCAACGTCTATGCAAGCCGTATTGCCTCCCCGTCTTTGGGCCTCGGCTATTATATGTAACGCCAGCGTTGTCTTTCCCGAACCTTCGGGGCCATATATTTCTGTTATCCTGCCACGAGGAATACCACCTATTCCAAGGGCTAAATCAAGAGACAACGCCCCGGTAGGGATCGCCTCTACATGGGTACGGATAGCATCGGCGCCAAGTTTCATTATGGCACCTTTGCCGAACTGCTTCTCTATCAGGCCTACGGCCAATTCCAGAGCCTTTTGCTTCTCTGTGGTCATTTTTTTCGCCTGCCAACAGAATAACATAATGAAGTGGTATAAACAAGTCAACCTGTGCTTATAAACGCTCCGTGAGGCTGTAACTGAATATAAAAAAGGGGAGGAACCCTTTTATCCTCCCCTTTTCAAGCTAAACTGTTTTAATGCAAGAAGTGGCGTATTCCAGTGAATACCATGGTAATATTATGCCTGTTTGCCATATTTATAGACTCCTGATCCCTTACCGAGCCTCCGGGCTGGATTATGGCGGTTACACCAGCTTTCGCCGCCTGTTCTACTGAGTCCGAGAAGGGGAACATGGCATCTGATGCCATTACGCTCCCCTTGGATTCATCTCCGGCTTTGGTTTTAGCTAAAAACACGCTCACTACACGATTGGGCTGTCCTGCACCCATACCAAGCATCGTGTTGTTTTTTGCCATGACAATTGCGTTGGATTTAACGTGCTTTACCGCTCGCCAGGCAAACCTGAGGTCCTGCATTTCCGCCGAGGTTGGAGCCCGTTGGGTAACCACTTTCATCTCTATACTGTCTTCATCCAGGTTATCAGCCTCCTGAACAAGCAAGCCACCCTTTACCCGTCGATAATCAAAAGCCTGGATTGGCTTGCTTTTATAATCCGGTGGCAACGGAACACGTAAAACGCGCAGGTTCTTCTTTTTCATCAAGAGGTCGAGTGCGTCCTGGTCATATTCCGGGGCGATAACTATTTCATAGAAGTTAGAGGCCATTTCTTCCGCCACTCCAAGAGTAAGCCGGCGGTTCATGGCTACAATACCGCCAAAAGCACTCACCGGATCACCGGCAAACGCCCGGCGGTAAGCTTCAACGATATCCGGGTTGGAAGCCAGACCGCAAGGATTGGTGTGCTTTACCACGCAAACGGTTGCATCTTTAAAATCAACAACCGTAGACCAGGCTGCATCGGCATCCATGATATTGTTGTAGGACAACTCCTTGCCCCAAAGCTGTTCAGCAAATGTCACTCCGCTGTTGTAGGCACTTTTTATGGTTGCTTCAGAGTAAAAAGCAGCTCGCTGGTGAGGATTTTCTCCGTAACGCAAGTCCTGGCGCTTTTTTAAACCAATCGTCATTTCTTCCGGGAAAGCGCTCTCTTCAGCTCTGAGGTACTCGGCAATCGCAGTATCATACAAAGCTACGTGCTGAAAAGCCTTCTGTGCCAGCTTTTTACGCTGTTCGAGTTCCAGCGACCGGTTTTGAAGTTTTTCCAGCACCAGATTGTAATCTGCCGGATCGACGACCACGGTGACGCCAGGGTAATTCTTGGCAGAAGCCCTGATCATGGTTGGCCCACCGATATCAATATTTTCCAGTGCCTGCTCGATGGTAACCCCTTCTTTGGATACCGTCTGGCGGAAAGGATAAAGGTTAACTGCCACCAGATCAATCGGGGTAATGCCGTATTCTTTGATTTCTTCCATGTGTTCCGGCTTGTCCCGTCTTGCCAGCAGGCCGCCATGGACCATAGGGTGCAGGGTTTTAACCCTGCCGTCCAGTATCTCGGCAAAGCCGGTAATATCTGTAATGCTTTTAACCTTAACTCCGGAACCGGCTATAATCTTTTTGGTTCCCCCGGTTGAATAGATTTCATAACCCAGCTCGGCCAGCCCGCGTGCAAACTCGGTTACACCTGTTTTGTCCGAAACACTGATAATTGCCCTCATGATTGTTCCTCCCTGAAATTAATCCAGTATGACCTGGTTATCATTAGCAGTACTGACTACTTCCCCTATACAAATCGATTCGGGTATGGCTCTCCCAAAATCATCCGCCTTTCCGGCATCACAGAAGACAACCATCCCGATTCCCATATTAAACACTTTGAACATTTCGCCTTTGTCAATGGACCCCTTGCGGCGGATCAATTCAAAAAGTGGCGGGATTTCCCATGCAGAAGTATCAAACTTTGCACATGTTCCTGCCGGAAGTACACGGGGAACGTTCCCCGGTAGCCCGCCACCGGTGATGTGAGCCAGCCCTTTAACAAGAGAAAGGTGGGGTTTTAGCAAATTATGATAACAGCGATGAGGCTGAAGAAGAGCTTCACCAACGGTTTGTCCTAACTCTGAAGAATACTCCCCGAGTCTGGCTGGTGTTTCCCCCAGTACTTTTCGGGCAAGCGAATAACCATTGGTATGAAGCCCGTTGGAAGTAATACCGAACATCACATCTCCGGAGCTGATTTTTTCCCCGGTGATGATTGCTGGCTTTTCCACTACTCCAACAATAAAACCAACCAGGTCATAATCTTTTTCAGAATACATGCCGGGCATTTCGGCTGTTTCACCACCGATAAGAGCACATCCAACATCCCGGCATGCTTCGCTCATTCCCTTAACCGCGCCCTGGATCTGCTCAATATCCAGTTTTCCGCTGGCGATATAGTCAAGGAAGAAAATAGGGCTGGCCCCCGAGGTAAGGATATCGTTTACACAATGATTAACGATATCATGGCCAACTCCCTCATGGCGCCCAAGAGCGATGGCAATCTTTAGCTTGGTGCCTACCCCGTCAGCGCTGGATACCAGCACCGGCTCGCTATAACCCTTGAATTCGTAAAATCCACCAAAAAACCCCGGCCCTTTCAGCACTTCTGGCCCGAGAGTTGCGGCAGCATATTCAGCAATTTTTTTCTTGGCCTTATCAGCGGCATCTATATCGACGCCAGACCCTGCATAACTTTCTTTAATCTCCAGCTCTCCTTTAAGAATGTATTGTTAGTTGTGTTTTGCCCTTTTGCCAGCTGCTGCCAGTGGTGCTACTGCCAGCCAAAGGGTAATATTGATAAGCATTGCGGTAACATAACTTATAGTAGTCCATCCCAGATCTGGAGCGAAGACCCCCCACAGCAGCATCAGGAACCAGGAGCTTAAAAAGAAACCGGGAATCGCAGCCAGAATAGTCAGGTAACCAAACATTTCTCCCTCCTGCGCCAGTCTGAATCTGGTGATAGCCTTATCAGAAACCCTGATTAATGATAACACCGATTGAGTTGGCCAGGCAATCACCGGCCAACTCAATCTATCCGGTAATTTTTGCCTGTTTTAATCTTCTTCTGAGAGGGGTATGGTGGTCAACAGCTGCTTGGCGATATCAGGATAGTCAGCAATAAACCGCAGCTCTTCCTCAGTCAGAGGCTTATGGGACAGTACATTAGCATAGCGGACCAGCTCAAGAATCCGGTTGGCTTCTTCACGGCTCTCAAAAGTTTTACCGACTGCAACTTTACTCATCACATAAGTGAACCCGGATACCCCGCTGTATTCCCCTGCACATATTTCCCGGCCGGTTTCAACAATCTCCCACTGACGGCGGCCGAGTTCTTCAAATCCATAAAGCTCATAGTTCTCAGGGTCTTTCAGAACACCGTCCGCATGAATACCCGATTCATGGGCAAAAGCATTGGCGCCCACACCCGGCTGGTTAATCGGAATTGGCACTCCAAAAGCATAGCTGGCAAATTTACATATCCTGTGCGCCATGGAAAGGTCTATATTTCCACCAAGGCTGTATTTTTCATTAAAGCCTTTGGACTTTGTGATAGCAAGTATTGTAGCCACCAGATCGGCATTGCCGGCTCGTTCACCGATGCCATTGACAGTGGTATTAACATAGGCGTCCTGCCCGCCGTCAACAACCCCTTTTGCTCCGGCAATGGAGTTGGCTACTGCCATTCCAAGATCGCCGTGGCAGTGCAACTCTACCGGCAGTCCAATTTCCTTTGCCATTCTGTAGGCAGTCTCATATATAGAAAAGGGGTTGTCGTATCCCAGAGTATCACAATAACGTATACGGTTGGCGCCGTGTTCTTTGGCCGCCTGCCCAAATTCAATCAAATAGTCAATATCAGTACGGGAAGCATCTTCTGCATTTACCCCGATACTTTCAGCCCCTTTTCCCCAGGCTGCATCGACAGCTGCAGCCATGTCATTGATAATATCCTTGCGGTTTTTCCGGCCCTGGAATTTTCCGTTAATCATTTGGTCTGAGGTTGAGATGGAAAGGTTGAGATGCTTGATTTTGGGAATCCTGCTAAAAGCCATCTCAACATCGGGAACAATAGCCCTTATCCACCCCTCCAGCCTCATCGGGCTGATGATGCCCATTTCTGCCAGTTCAAGATTGGCATTCAGGTAGTTTCTTTCATGGCGGGTAGTGGGAAAACCAAACTCGGACTGAAAAACACCCATCTGGTTTAAAAACACGTTAATCATGGTTTTTTCCAGCTTGGACAAACCAAGCTTGGCGGTCTGTACACCATCCCGGTTGGTTACATCTATTAAAAATATTTTTGGCACAGTTTCTCTCCTTTTCAATGGGGATCATAAACGAAGGTTAATAGATGATTTTATCATAAAGCCATTTTGTAGTAAATTATAGGACGCATACAAAAAGGCACCAGCTGGTTATTTTTAATCTTGGGGAGTACGACAAGGCACACTTCCCTCATATGGTGTCTCATGGAGGATTTCAATGACAAGGATCAAAGCTGGCATTGTGAATGTAACCGGCTATGCCGGGATGGAGCTTGCCCGGCTGCTTGCCGGACACCCTGAAGCCGAAATAACTTATGTTACCGGGCGGTCTGCTGCCGGAGAGCAATTAGGAAAGCTTTTACCTCACCTTTCAGGCCTGGAAATCAAAATATCCGAGGAAGCCGGAGAAGCAGATGTTTGTTTCGTAGCCCTCCCTCACAGGGAAAGCGCGGCACAGGTTTCAAAAATCCTGAAATCCAACAGCAAGGTCATTGATATCAGCGCCGATTTCCGGCTTGAAGATACTTCCCTTTACCCGGAATGGTACGGCTTTACTCACCCTTCACCGGACTTGCTGAAAGAGGCGGTTTACGGATTACCGGAGCTTTACCGCAAACAGATCAAGACAGCCCGCCTTGTAGCCAATCCGGGCTGCTACCCAACCGCGGCAATTCTTGCGCTTGCCCCGGCTTTGAAAGCTGGCATAATTGGAGAAAACATTATCATAGATTCCAAGTCAGGCCTTTCTGGTGCCGGCAGAACACTAAATCTTAAAAGCCATTTTTGCGAAGCTAATGAAAATGTATCCGCCTATGCCCTGGAAGGCCACCGGCATCTTCCGGAAATAGAGCAGGAGCTGAGAAAAGCCGGTAATGCAAACAAACTGAGGGTTACCTTTGTACCCCATCTGATTCCGGTAACGCGAGGCATATTGTCATCCTGCTACGCGGATTTGTCCGGAGACGTTTCACAACTGGAAATCGAACAGATCTATTCCAGTTTTTATGACGACGAACCATTTGTCCGTCTGGCAGAGTCTCCTCCCGGCATCAGCCAGACAAAGGGATCAAACTACTGCGTGGTTTATCCAAGAATTGACTGTCGCACCAATCGACTGGTGGTAATCAGCACACTGGATAACCTGATAAAGGGAGCCGCCGGACAGGCCATACAAAATATGAATATAATGTTCGGGCTGGAAGAAAAAACCGGGATCTCCATGCCGCCACTATACCCGTAAACTGATGAAATTAACCGCTTCCAAAAAGGCCATTTGGCATTATATAAAAATTACACTGCTGGTTTTTGGCATCTCCGGCCTCTGGCAATGCATGCACAGCCTGATACTTCCCATGGTAGTGCTCGATTTTGCTTCAGAAACACAGAAAAACACCTGGCTTGGATTGATGACATTCAGCGGTCTGATTATTGCCATGCTTGCTCAGCCGGTTGCCGGGGCTATTTCCGACCGCTCGAATCTTGGATGGGGGCGGCGTAAACCTTTCATTATTGCCGGCGTAGCCGGATTGCTTGCGTTTATGCCGGTAATAGGCGTGGCTACTTCTTTCACCGTGCTTTTTATCGGTTACTGTGCCCTGCAGTTTTTTTCCAACGCTGCACAGGGGCCATATCAGGCTTTTATCCCCGAAATGGTGCCTGCTAACGAAAGGGGCAAGGCTTCCGGAGTCAAGAGCTTTCTGGAAATACTGGGTGGAGCTGCCCTGCTTTTTCCCATATCCAGATTTATGGATAGTTACTCTTTGACCGGTGAGGATAAGTGGCTGTGGTTCTCTATTTTGCTGCTGGGGGGCATAATCCTTGTTCTTATGCTCTATACCGTTATTGCTGTAAAAGAACCCCGCCCGCAAAAAATACCCACGAATAATGTGATTCCCGCCTGGATAAAAAGTTTCAATATAAATATCAAAGCCAATAGAGCTTTCCTGTGGTTTCTGGCTTCCCGCCTGGCAGTTTTTATGGGGCTGACTACCATACAACAATTTGCCCTGTATTATTTTCGTGACGTTGTCGGCGTGAGTGATCCGGCAGCGGCAACAACCCGCTTCCTGGCAATTGCCATCGTGTTCATGCTCCTGGCAGTTTTTCCTGCCGGTTATCTGTCTGATTATATTGGCCGGAAGAAAATATGCATGCTGGCAGCACTTACCGGTGCTGCAGGGATATTGATTATACTCACAAACTCCTCTGATATCGTGCTCATGATTGGGGCAGCTGTAATTGGCCTTGCACTGGGTGCGTTTAACAGCACCAACTGGGCACTGGCAACCGACCTGGTGAATAAAGGAGAGGAGGCAAAATACCTGGGTATTGCCAATATGGCTACTGCCGGAGGCGGGGCACTGGCCAGGCTTATCGGTCCAGTGATCGATTTTTTTAACGGGATTGGATTGAACCTTGGCTATACCGTAATGCTTCTTGCCTGCATAGCCTACTTCATTGCGGGGGCCCTGCTACTAATCAAGGTACGAACGGGCTCAGAATCAAAAGCATGAAATGCGATGTTGCTTACATCAATGCGGAAAACCATGCAGCTCTACGTAGTACAAACAATCCTGGTGATAAGATTCTTAATTTACTATTCCGTTCCTGACTGGTTTTCAGCCCATAATATTTAACAGCCATTCCCAGCCCTTAAGGCCAGCCCAGGCAATGGCAACATATAAAATACTTCTACCCAGCCAGCAAGCCACGAAAAACTTCCAGAATCTGTAACGGCAAGCGCCGGCAGCAATCCCTGCCAGATCAAAAAAGAGCGGTGCCGCCGACAGGCCGAACAAAGCCCAGAAACCCCAGCGTTTCATCCAGCCTTCCGTACGGTTGTACATGTTTCGGTTGTCGATTATCGCTCTTCCAGAATATCCGGCAAAGTACCCGGTGCTTTCCCCTATGGCAGCACCCAGCCCCCCAACCAGACCAACCAGTGTGGCTGATGGCAGGGTAGCGCCAAGAGCGGCGAGTACAAGGAAATTACCGGCAGGCAATACCAGAGTGGCATTGAGAACAATACTAATAAGAAAAGCCCCCAGGTAACCAAAACGTTCAAGGTCATCTATGAGATCCGGATTATTTCTGTAAAGAATAAAAAGGCCCAGCACCAGGGCTATGATAAGCAATAACCCGAGTATAGGAATCCAGCGCCTTAAAAACCAGAACTTGAGAGATGTAAAGCTGACTGAGCGAGTTTTACGGCAGGGCTTTTCAGGGGCAGAGCTTTCTTCTGTCATATTGGAAGGTATTTTATCATAACCGGCTGGCTGGTCATAATCTCAAGCAGTAGCCCGGGTGTTCTTTCTGCCTTTTATCGACATTCCCAGCACTACCCGGTCAGTAGTAAAAATACGGGTGGCAATCACAACCAGGATGGCAGTAATTACAACCAGGTAGCCGATGCCTGCCAGAACAAGCAGGTAGTTTCCCACCATAAGTTCCTTCATGGCAATCATCGGATGGGAGAAAGGAATCAGGAACACCATTACCTGCAATGGAAATGAAAGGGATGAAAAGTCCAGCATCATGGTGACAAGCATTGCCAGCATTGCCAAACCGATCATCGGATAGGTAAGAGTCTGGGCAGAACGGTAGCTGGAGGCAAAAGTCCCCAGTATAATGCTGGCACACAAGGCCGCCAGCAAGGCGGCAAACAGCGAAAGGGCTATCAAGAGATAGTCAAGCACGTTAAGCGTAAACCCCATATCACCCAGGCCGCCAGCCGGACCCGTGATTGAATTAAAATAGCTGGCAAACCCAACCATGTAGATCGCCCCCATAACTATGCCGGCAATTGCACTGCCAACAATCTTGGATATTATAATGTGGCTCCGGCTCACCGGCAGGGTAAGAAGAGTCTCCAGGGTGCGGTTTTCTTTTTCCAGCCCCATCGAGGAGATCACCGAGCTTGAGCCCATAACGATAAGCATCATGATTACCACCGGTATAAACATGGTTCTCATGCTCAAAACACCGCTGACCATGCCGGGAGATGCCCCTTCTATCATTTTGCCCTTAAAGAGGGTATCGTAGCTGTAAGATACCGGAGAAAGCACAATTTCCGGGTCAAGCGAAGAATGTTCGGCCACCAATGCCGCCGAAACTGCATTTGCCCCGGCTTGAATCAACGCCTCTACAGACCCGGTTGGAATTGAGTCTATCATACCAGCGCCCTGCATCAGCCATAACACTTCTACCTGTGCCTGCTCGCCGGAGTCAATCAAAGCTCCAAAATCATGCGGGATAGTGATCAGGGCAGCTCCACCTGCTTCCTCAAGCTGGCTGCGCCCGGTTTGCGTATCGGAACCGGAGTATACCACCTCTGACCCGGCTTCCATGACCGAAATCATAATATCAGAAAGAGGGGAAGCATCCTGGTCTATAATGGCAACCATCGGGGTAGCTGTAGATTCCTCAAAAGAGGCAGAAAGCATGTTACCCATGAATACAAAAACAAGCGCCATGGCTGCAAAGAAAACCAGCGAGGATTTGGAGAGTAACTCCTTAACTTCTTTTTTTATCAGGGTGTACATCATTTGACTAAACTTGTGAAAACTTCTTCAATATTTTCCGCCCGGTAGCTTTCTTTAAGCTCGGAAGGGGTTCCCTGGGCAACTATCCTGCCCTGGTTGATAAGAGCAATTCTTTCACACATCAACTCTACTTCCAGCATATTATGGGATGAAAGAAGAACGCTTAAACCTTCACTCGCAGCCTGTTTGATAATGCGGCGGATCTGCTGAGCATTTACCACATCCAACCCGGAACTGGGTTCATCCAGGATAGCCAGGCGCGGATTGGTCATAAGGGCTCTGCCAACCAGCAGGCGGCGCATCATGCCCTTGGAATAAGCCTCAACCCGGTCATCAATCCGGTCTCCGAGCGCAGCTATTTCTATTCCACGTTTAACCAGATCTTTGCCCCGGCTACCTGACGCAAAAAAGCTGGCAATAAATTCCAGGTACTCCCTGCCTTTGAGGTTTTTATAGGCACCGGCGTCTTCCGGCAGGTAGCTGATGATTTTACGAATCTCACCTGCCTCCCCGGGCAGTTTATAACCAAAAATGCTGACACTGCCAGATTCAACCTGAAGCAGTGTTGCCACTGTACGAAGAGTAGTGGTTTTACCGGCTCCGTTAGGACCGATAAGGCCGAATATCTCCCCTGCCTTTACCTGAAAGGAAATATTATTGAGTATCTGCTTGCCGGATATGTGCTTGGAGATACCTTCAACAGCTAAAGCGCTCATAACAATCAGCGCCTATTATACCACCCATTGATGACTTTATTAAGTCCGAATGGTTGACACGGCGCCGCGGGGTGCACTTTACTATTAAAGGCATTTTTGGCGATACATAATCAAATATATTATCTGCCAGGCTGGAGGTTTTTTTCAAGATGTGCAAACACAAACCCGATGACAGGGAGAGGCTGAAATGGCAGAACCCTGAAAATATTCTCTCAGACCTTGGAGTCAAACCTGGTGTAAACTTCGTAGATGCCGGATGCGGCAGAGGCTTTTTCGCTCTTCCGGCTGCCAGAATGGTCAGCCCTGGAGGGCGCGTGTGGGGATTTGATATCAACCCGGACGCGATCCGATATTTAAAACAGGCAGCAACTGACGAGGGATTGCGCAACATAGAACTGTCAATAGGCAAAGCAGAAGAAATCATTGTCTGCCAGAAATGCGCTGATATTGTCTTTTATGGTGTGGTTCTGCACGATTTTACGGATCCTTCCAAAGTACTGGCAAACGCTCGTAAAATGTTAAAACCCGGCGGCAGGCTGGTTAACCTGGACTGGAAAAAAGAGAAGATGGTTTATGGCCCATCGATCGAAAAAAGGCTCAGCGCAAAGGAAGCTGCTGAAATGATACAATCTGCCGGATTCAGGATTGAAAGTATCAAACAAAATGGGCTATACCATTACATTATTATTGCCCTTCCTTAGCCTTTCTGCCTGGTTTGGCAGTTTTTTACTGCGATGCTATAATATTCATATACGACTATTCAGAGGAAATGGATGTACTATCTTATAGGATTAATTTCAGGTGCGGCGATAGGCGCAATTATCGGCTATATCGGTAAATGTTCCGGCTCTGCCTGAGGCGTAACCTCAAGCCCCTGGTTGGGGGCTATAGCTGGCGGCATACTGGGAGTGGTAATTGCAGCCCTGCTTCTGAACCGCACGTAACTTCTGCGGTTTAGAAGAGACCTGTTTGAGAATGTGCTGTTTTTTACCCCGGGGCTATCCCTGGGTATTATTACTTGTGCTTGATTTTTTACGATTAAATAGATAGTATTACCGATTATGTTACATTTCCCGGCAGAGGCTTTTCCGCCTTCGCAACCAGCTTTTATATTCACCGCTTATTCGCTTGGTTATTTTATTTCATTTGCAGCGTGTGTGCTGATAGGGCTCGCTGCCTGGACCAGACGCTCGGTAAATGGTAGTTCCCTCCTTCTCCTTATGATAATATCAGCCGGATTGTGGTCATTCTTCGGTATATTTGAGTCTTCGGCAACTGCCCTGGAAACAAAAATTATCTTCTCCAAGCTGGAGTATCTTGTCGGTCAGCCACTTCCTGTTTTGCTGTTTTTATTCTCCATCTATCACGCGGGTCTTAAAAGATATTTAAAACCAACAGCCACCATATTGTTGTTTTTAATTCCTGTAGCAACGATATTATTGGCTTTTTCCAATCAGTACCACGGCCTTGTGTGGTCATCATTCATCCCTGGCCCCACAGGCAGCAATCTTATAATATATGGCCACGGTTTCTGGTACTGGATCGGGGTAATCGGTTACTCTGGCTTGTGTATTTTTATCTCAAGCGCCCTCCTGATAGGCTTTTCAGTAACTTCCCACAGAATATTTAGAGGCAGGCTGATGATGGTCATTGCCGGGGCGCTCCTTCCCTGGATAGCCGTACTGGTTTACTCCTCTCCGCTTAACCCTTTGCCCGGCTATGACCTGGGGCGGATTGTCATCCCTGTGTCGGTTGCATTATTCCTTCTGGCCATCACCAGAGGCAGATTACTCGAACTTGTACCAATACAGAGAAGCCTGGTTTTTGAAAGCATTAGGGATGGAGTCATGATCCTGGACAACCAGGATACGATTATAGATGTCAATCAGGAGGCTGCTGCGCTTTAAAAAACCGAAAGCAGCCGGCTTATAGGACGCGCCATTACGGAAGTTGCCATATCAAACCCATGGATTGACGTCATTAACACAACCTCTCCTGATGCAAACCGCCCGTATCTTGTTACTGATACGGGGCGTCATCTGGAAGCAGGCATTAATATCACCAGATTAGATAAGCACCATACAGTAAAAATCATAACCTTCATGGACGTTACCGAAAAAGCACTCCTGGAAGAAAAAAGGAATGAACTCAGAGACCAGCTTGAGATATCTGGAAGGCTGGTCACACTTGGTGAAATGGCGGCCGGAATTGCACATGAAGTCAACAACCCGCTTACCAGTATTATCGGCTTCTCAGACCTGTTGCTGAAAGAGAACCTTTCGGAAGAAGCCCGTCTTTATTCAAAATACATCTACGAAGAATCCAACCGGGTTAAAGAAATCGTCAAGCGAATGCTGACCTTTGCCCGCCAGAATAAACCATGCAAAAACCGGCTGGATATACATACAATACTGGAAGCCACCCTGGAGATTAGAGAGTTCCTGTTAAAAAGTTCCCAGATAGAGATTGTCAGAGATTACAATCATGAAATACCCTGGGTTTGTGTCGACCCGGCACAGATGCAGCAGGTATTTCTGAATCTTATAATAAATGCAGAACACGCATTACAAAACACGGGGAGAAACAGAAGACTTATCATTTCGACTTTTTTTGATAAAGGACAGGTAAATATCTCTTTCAGAGATAATGGCCCCGGTATTTCACCCGATACCATAAACAGTATTTTCAACCCATTCTTTACTACCAAGGAACCGGGCGAGGGAACCGGACTCGGATTATCCCTATCGCATTCAATTGTAGCGATACATAACGGGGAAATAAAAGTAGAAAGTGAATTTGGGACCGGTTCCTGTTTTACTATAGTGTTACCGGTAGACGCACCGGTTTAACCAACCCCCCTGTAACGTTTCAGCACCGGCCTGTTTAAGACAGTACGGTCCACCAAAAAAACGCAATGACAAACTAAACATATCCTGTTATTATTAAACACATGCGTTTTAACCCCAGGAAACAACATTCGCCATAATGGAAATAGCTGCCGCTGCACTGTGCTTCATACTGCTTGCAGCCGGAGCTTTGGGAGTAATCCTGCCGGTTCTGCCAGGAATACCTCTGGCATGGCTGGGGCTTTTTATCTACGCGCTGGCAACCGGTTTCGAAAAGATATCATTCCTGGCTGTTGTAATTTTTCTGGTTCTGTCCCTGTTCACTATACTGGTTGATTTCATCGCACCCATGCTGGGTGCCAAAAAGTACAAGGCTGGCAAACTGGGAATGCTGGGGGCTTTGATCGGCTCTATTATAGGTGTTATAGCGCTGGGTTTCTGGGGGATTATTCTTGGCCCGCTGGCAGGCGCAATAATCGGAGAAATCATCGCATCCAGGGGGAACTTAAAGCAGTCCTTCGGTTCGGGGATAGGAACCATGGTTGGCTGCGTTTTCGGCAGCCTGTTCAAACTGGTACTTATTCTGGTGATGGCAGGCTTTTTTGTCGCAGCATTGTTCTGATATCAGTTTACCCGCCAGGCAAAAGTGCTCATCAGAGTGCCTTAAAACAATTCTTTAACGGTTGCATGGGTTCATGCTAATGGGTTTCCCACCTGCCCCATAAACAGGATACTTCCCGTACTCTGGTGGCGTATCAGAAAAACAAATGGCCGGTCAATTTTCAACCTGACTGCCAGCGGGGTAAAGAGCTTGATGCCCACTATAGCTGCGGTTGCTGCAGCCGCCTCGGTTCCTTCTTCATCAACTGCCACAAACGCCTTGTGCAGGACGTCCTGCAAGCATAAATCTCCCTCAGGACTTATTCCAGCGAAGTCGGCATTACTGGTAAAAGCATTTTTCATGCCCATTTCAACAAGAGCCTGTTTCAATGCCAGGTTGTATTTAAACTCAAACCTGGGCATGGTAAGGTTCACATCGGCCAACTTCAACGCCTCAACAATGGTGCGAAGTTTTTCGTTGTCGAGCGTGTGAACAAAATCGTCACATTCGCCAAAACCAGGCAGGAGGATAACCATTGAAGCATCTCCTGTTTTGTAAGGCAGTTCAACTGCCTGACAGTTGCCAATTTGGGCGTAGGGAATAAGCATAACCCGGTTCATCATGGGCACAAATATTTCTTCCCCGCTGCTCAACCGGAAAAGTCCTTCAGAGGTCCTGAAAGCTTCAAATGGATACTTCCATCTGCCTTTAAAGTATATAGCATTGGTAAGCACCAGCCGGGTTGATGCGTCTATTGCCCCCCGGCCGACCAGTTCATCGATTTTTCCCTGAGTCTGCTCCAATACCCAGTCGTTGATAGCGCGGCGGGATTCTTCGCTTTTACCCCTGAAGTCGAGCAGATTCAGCCCGGATCCGTAGTTTTTCCCGAGTGTTTCTAGATATTCCGGGAGAAACTCATAACCCTTCTGCCCCCATATGGAGTTAACGATTCTCAATCTGAAACCATTTGTTTCCCCAAATTTTTCGCCCCTGGTATTTGTTTTAATCCGGGTGTCGAGGGATTTAAATGCCGGGTGCAGAAATGGTTGTTCAAGACTGAAATTCATTACTGCAGACATTTCATTTTCTGTTTCTCCCCGGGCACCGGCATAAGTCATCGCCAGTGCTAAGGATATGCTGTAAGGAGAAAATATAAGATTAGCATCCTGCTTTCTAACCTTACGGTACAGGTTCAGCGCAAAAGCATTGTTACCGGAAACCAGCGATGATACATCCTCTTCTGCTGCGGGTGCATCCAGATATTCTTCTTTATGCTCAGACCGAAGAACTTTAACCTTCATCAACCACCTCTATCGGTAGTAAAGCTTCCCGGCGTTTTCCATCCAGGTCCTCTACCACAAACCCGACTTTGTATGAGCCGGCTGGAGCATCCAGGACTTCCCAGGTAAACACGCTGCTTGTGAAAGTGAGGGTTCCCCCGCGTTTAGTATCTGCGTTGATTACATTACCAAAAGAATCAAGGTCAAGCCAGTTATCCAGGACGGTAAAACTGTCTCCTTTTTCAGTAGTTATCTCCCGCGGAGCTCCTGAGCCGTCCGAGCCGGTAAAACCCACCACCTTCTGCATTTCTCCGGCAGAAAAATACATCCTGGCATAGCATTCGGTATTATCGCCGGTAAAATGATATATCCCATCCACCGAGTAAACCGCTTCTTCAGCGGTCAGACCGTAACTTTCCGGATTAAACAGCGCTATAACAGAATTGTTTTCATCGTTTATGGCAAATACTATCGGCTCCCAGGCGAACTCGAGAGTAAAGTCACCCTCCCCCCAATCCGGATAATAAACCCCGTCAATAAGGCGAATGTCCGGGCTTTCAATATAATCCCGGTCAGCGATAAAAAGTGAGTTGGACTGTTCATCAAGAAAACCCGCAAACAAATAGATGTAACCTATATTCTGGCCGCTGATATCAGCAGTTAGTGTAACAGGCCGCCTCCAGCTGGCCGAATCGGCGCTTGAAACCAGAGAACTGATGGAAAAAACACCACTGGCTGGCGAGGCCACCGAACCGCTGTCAGGTACCACTGCCCCGGCATCGCCCAGTTCGAAACTCCTTCCGGTGTAATGAAAAGAAAGAAAATCATCCCACAAAGATTCGGCAGCAAAACGTTCGGCTACTGCCGTATATGACTTGGCTCCGGAAACAGGGCTTTTATAAAGGGACGAATTGGGGAAGTAAATAGAAATGCCGCTGGAGCCTTCCATCTGTACTCCATGTTTTTCAGCTACAACTGTCTGATTGATAGCAGACAGCACGCTGTTTATTCCTTCATTCACTTCAGCCTGGTTGATGTTTTGTTTAACTATCTGCAAGAAGTTTGCCAGATCGATATATGAAGGAGGTTCAGCAGACCCGAATACACTGGTGTAACTTCGGGCATAGGTACGCCCGGCGGCTATCTCTTTTTGAGAGGCGTTCTGAAACTCAAATAAAAGCCCGTTCAAGCTGGAGTTAAGCTGGCCTATGCGGCCAAGGTCAACTGCCGTGAGGGTAATATCACGGCTCAGCCGGGATTTCTCAAACGCGCTCGATACGAAGCGGTCATCATCGATATAGCTTTCAACAATAGCTTGGCTGAGTTCCGCTCCGTCCATCGCAGGGTTTTCGGACAGCGCGCCCAGGAAACCCGCATATGCCCAGCCCAAAGCCGGTTCAACTTCTTCGGAAGCTACGCAGTAATGGGCATGCGGGGCAAGCGCGGTAAATACTTCCAGCTGGGCCATCAAACAGGCATCCAGGCCAACGATATCCAGCTTGTCGATTCCGGTTTGAGTACGGATCAAAGACAGTGCATCGTCAAGCTGGTGCAGGTATATCATTTCGCCAATAGCAGATGCAATCGGAATGCTGGAATCACCACCTCCAGAGGAGGAAGCATCCGTCCAGCCTCCCGGCCAGCCCATTCCATGGTCGCTCATTATCAGAGCGTATCTGTCGGCTGGATAGGTTTGAATCGCCCACATGGCAAAATCAACCAGGGTTTGAGAGGATGCCATGTTTAATTCGCCAAGACCACCCACCTGCTGTGAGGCCAGCTTTTCCAGGTTCTGGTCACGCTGGACGATGTATCGCCTGGTTTCTGTCCAGTTGCCATCACCGCTATAGCCTCCGTTGTAACGGTCTATTTGAGCAACAATCATCACATCTTCTGAAGAGCCAACCATTTCAGCTTCATTGAGATCTACATAAATATCCTTCTCCAGCACATTATCATCTGCGCCCTGGTATAGCATCACCAGCCACTGGTGCGTTTCCCCGGACGGGGTGTAGGTGGTTGTAGGATTTGTTACTGTTGGCGAGGTCACAGTGCCTGAAGAAGTTGTAGTCGGATTGGATGTGGGATTTTTTGTGAACAGGTCGCAGCCGCCACATTGCTGGAGGGCTATCACTACAATAATGGCGATTATTACCAAACCGATTATACCAATCAGCCCGCACCCCTT
This sequence comes from Dehalococcoidales bacterium, assembly GCA_028705415.1. Taxonomy (GTDB): domain Bacteria; phylum Chloroflexota; class Dehalococcoidia; order Dehalococcoidales; family CSSed11-197; genus CSSed11-197. Next base: position 1,280 of record JAQWDO010000007.1, on the reverse strand, counting down.
CGTGCGGGGGAGGCAACCACCAGCCCCGGCAGACCCGGCACCAAACAAGGACAGAAGGGCAGCTAAAATATTAAACCCTCCAGATGAACTGCCGCTTGAACTCGAACCTGTGCCAGGCGCACTACCGGTAGAGGTTGTCCACCGTCTCGGAGCGCTTGCACGGGAACGCTCGGCGGAAGAAGATGCTGGCCTCCTCCTGCTACCAGTAACCCTGCGTCTCCCGGAACCACCAGCCATAATTGATACCCCCCGACCTAATTACTGTGCATTGAAATACCCGATAGCAATTATTGCACCAAAACTGGCGGATGACAATAGCTTATCTGCCGTACAAATAATGCAGCTAATCGGGCTAGTGCAAGGTTTATACACATGTTAAATCGGTTAAGTACCGTAGATTCATGCCAGTACTTTTTCTCTTTCAGTGATGTTTGCCAGAGCGAGAACCCAGTAGATAACACCACTCATAATCGCTGCAAAAAAGCACCAGACCGATATCAAGTATTGCGAAAAGAAAATAGAAGCCACCAGGTAAGAAACAGCAATCATAAACCCGAATACCCACATGCGTCTGACAGATGAAACGAAAAGAGGGGCAATAGTGGCAATAACATAGAACGGGTAGAAAATATTCATCCACGAACGGGGGAAATTTTCAGCATAAAGGATGTGCAAGCCATGTATCTGTGGCGTTACATCATAAAAAATAAGACAGTATACATAGAACAGGGAAACTGCCCCACCGGCTGCCAGCAGGACAGCCAGTATCCTTTTCCTTATTCCTCTTTCCTCCATCAAATATACCGAAAGGGGCACCACAAAAGGCCAGAGCACCAGCGCCGGCACCAGAAAAACATAGGTAGCAATATTCTCCAGCGTTTGATATGCCCCGGATGCCAGCGTTATCCAGAGTATGCCTTCAGCCAATTGCTGAACAGCAAATAACAGCGGGATCAGAGCGAAGAGCCGCTGGTTTGGCTGGACAACTTTTTTCTGGGCAGCCGCACCAATTCCTCCTATTATCGCGCTGCCTGCAAAACTGGCCGGCGCTGAAAAACACATAATTACCTCCAGAACACAATTATACCTGACGCAATGCCTTTATCTACCTCTGATTCTAGCACAAAGCGATTGCCTTCTCTCAACAAATAACCGTTTCTTTCCAATCTTGGAGGGGACTGCCTGAAGGCAGTCCCCTCCAAGATTGACAGTGAAAGACTTGCATGTTTTATATTTTCGGCAGAGAATCAAGTGCTTCTTTGACTTTTTCCTCCGGGTAC
>JAQWDO010000070.1 GCA_028705415.1 Dehalococcoidales bacterium | reverse complement strand
ATGGAATCCCGCAGGGTGGACTTGTCTATCTGGGAAAGAACCATTTTTCCGGCTGCCGTGTCTTTGTAACAGTTGGTCCAGGCAGATTGGTTGACAACCCTCACTATCGGTCCTCCAAGTTCGGATTCCATGACAGATGCCCAGCTGATGGTTTTGGCCTCACCGGAAGATCCGGTTGCGCCGATGTGCACAGCTGCCGGCCATGCGAATGGTGCTGTGGTTGACGGGGCCAGTGTAGTGTTGGGAGAGGGAGCCGAGCATGCGGCTGAGTAGAACACCAGCATGGCAGCCAGCCAGGCAGCGGCAGCTCGGGACAAGAATCTAAATTTTTTCATATTTTCTCGATACTCCTGTATTATTTGTTACTCGTTTAATCTTCAGCGATAGCTGTGATCGAAATATCCTTGCGGTTTTTCCCAGGCCGGTTTCGGCGCCAGCCGCTTATTACTGCAACTGAACATACGATTATTCCTATACCGAGCACAACCGGTTGCGGGAAGGCTATGATAAAACCACCGGTAAACAGCATTACTCTTTCAATTCTGTTGAGGCTGCCAATGCCGATCAGATATCCTTCAAGGCCCGAGGAAAGAAGCCAGACTCCCGCCACAGCTTGAACCAGGTTGAAAAGAGTGGTATACCAGGGGGCATAGATGAGTAATAACGAAGGCTCCATTACGAAGAAGAAAGGTATAAAAAACAGCACAGCTCCCAGCCGGCAGGAAAGGCGAATGGTTCTGGCCGGGTCAGCATCGGCAATGCTGGCTGCCACTACTGAGTGCAGGGCTACCGGAGGCGTGATTCCTCCCAGGGTTGAATAGAACAGAAAAAACAGGTTCAAGCCAAGCAGAGGTATACCTCCGTAAGCGGCAAATTCGGGAAGGTTTGAAGAAATCCCCATTAAAGCTGGAACAGCTATAATGGCCAGGAGTATGTAAGCGGTTCTCTGGAGGCCTCCCATTCCCATCACCACAGAAAAAATGAAACAGGCAAAGAGGATAAGATAAAGGTTCTCCCCTCCGGCATTGACCATCCAGTTGGTAACACCCATCGCCACACCGGTTTTTAACAGGCCTACAAGAATGAAGCCCATACCGAAAAAGATAGCGGCGGCATAGTTGATCAGGCTGGCGGTTTGGGCCAGCCCTGCTTCAGCCTGTTTGAGGGCATTATTGAAAACCTGGTTTAGACTGGGCTTTTGTTGATCTGCGCCTGGTGCAAGGTACCTGATTCCGTTATGAATGGCTTTGAGCGCTACAACCAGACCGGCTGCATATACAGGTGTTATCGCTCCCCAGCGCATATAAACCATGCCGAAAACAAGCAGTGCCAAGCCTGCAATATAGTACCATCCTTCTGCAAGAACCTGCCGCCAGTCCGGAATGTTTTCGGCTGGTACAGGCTTTAACTTGTGGCGCGCGGCGTAGCCATCCACCTGTACCAGGAGTCCGAGGTAAAAAAGTGCGGATGGAATCAGAGTAGCGAGGATCACATCCGCATAATCAATGCCGAACATTACTACCATTAAAAAAACCAGGCCGCCCAGTACGGGCGGAACTGTATCGCATCCTGAAGATGAACAGGCTTCAACCGCGGCTGCGTACTCCGGCTCATACCCGGCATCTTTCATGGCCGGTATAGTAAATGAGCCGGTTCCGGCAATGTTGGCAACCGGGCTTCCGGTAATTGAACCGAAAAAGGCACTGGCAACTACCGCTGCTTTAGCCTGGCCTCCTCTTACTCTGCCCATAAGGGCAGTGGCCAGTCGCATAAAGAAACTGCCTCCACCGATACCCATCACCAGCCCGGCAAACAGGAAAAAACCAAGGATTGTATCTCCGAGAAGACGCCCCGGTGTGCCCAGCATTCCATCAGTCCCGAAAGCAAAAGAACCGAGCACCTCTTTAAAGGATATTGAAACACCGTAAAAAACCCCTCCCAGGTGGCTGGCAAGCCAGGGATGCGATGCGATGAGGGGGTAAATTATGCCCACCAGCAGTAAAGCGGAGTATCCCCATCCTCCAACCCGCCTGCCGGCTTCAATACTGAGAACCCCGAGCAGAATCGCTGATCCGAGTACCCAGCCATCAGGCGGGACATCCCAGTTGCGGTAGGTGATTTCCCTTGAGTTGCATATAAAAAAAACAATTATACCAACCAGGGTAATTGCTGCCATGTAGTCATACCAGGGGGTTGTCTGGCGGTTTTGTTTACGATTGGCGCCAAGCCCGATAAAAATATTGAGTCCCAGCAGGGCATATATCAGGTAATAATATATTGTGCCCGCCAGGACGTGACCGAAAACCGGGATGGAAAACCAGTGAAGGACAAACATTGTTACCGCAATAAGCGGCACCAGTAAATAGATGGCCTTAACCGGTTTTGGCAGCAGGTTATACCGGGATAGCCTGCAGCGGGGAGAAGGCTCTGCTGAACCTGACCCTGGATGGTTGGCGTGATGTGTTTTTGATTGCATTGCCTCTGGGCTGGAATTCATCTTTTCAGTGCGCTTAACCTGTTTGTTCGCTCTGCTCGCGGTGATTCCCCGGCTGGTAAATACAATACGGTTCAGCTTCCAGGAAATCTCCGGTCGCTTCATATGCACGTGCCCGGCATCCGCCGCACAGGCGCTTGAATTCACAGATGCCGCATTTTCCTTTCAGGTTATCAATATCTCGCAGCTGGTTAAACAATGGGGAATCCTGCCATACCGATGCAAAGTTTTGCTCACGTATATTGCCGGCGGATACATCAAAATACCCACATCCCTGTACCTGACCGATGTGGGAGATAAAACAGAAGCCTGTCCCTGCCATACAGCCGCGGGTATTGGTATTCAACCCTCTTTGAGAAACCGGGAATCCTCCCGGGTGTCCGTGTCCGGAACTTGTTTTAATGCCACACTGCCGCACGATTCTCTGGTAATGGGGTGCATCAGTTGGCTTGAAAAACAGCCTGTCACCAAGCTCCTGCTGCTTGTAGCAAATCCAGCGCAGGACTTGCTCATATTCTTCGGGAGCAAGCTCCTGGTTGGCGAGTCCTTTACCGCGGCCGGTGGGCACCAGCAGAAACGGGTGGAAAGCAGCAACCTTGAGTTCAAGTGCCAGCTCCACAAGGCGGGGCAAATACTGAACGTTAAGGCGGGTGACCGTGCTGTTTATTTGCACTTCAATACCGGCATCATGAGCATTTTTAATGCCTTCTATGGCTTCGGTATAAGCACCTTTTTTCCCGCGAAATTCGTCCTGCAGTTCCGCTACAGGAAAATCAATACTTATGCTTATACGGGAAACCGGTATTTCTTTTATGCGTTTGGCAATTTCGGGGGTAACCAGAGTTCCATTCGTGCCAATAACCACACGGAATCCTTTTAAATCAGCATAACTTCCAATTTCATAAACATCCTCGCGCATCAAAGGCTCGCCACCGGTAAGTATCAGTATGGGTTTAGCTACTTCAGATATCTGGTCGATGAGCTTAAAGCATTCCTGAGTTGATAATTCCCCGGCATATTCCTCATCAAGGGATGCGGCCCGGCAGTGGGCGCAGAAAAGATTGCAGCGCCGTGTTATTTCCCAGGCTACCAGTTTTAATTCGGGAAATATCTCCTGCATTGAATTTTGTACTGGCGATTCTTCCATGTTTACTCCGTTCGAACCGGGCTATTCATTTAAGCGAGCACCAAACCAATAATCGTTTTAAAACTGTTACAGCGGGGCATCGACTGGATATTGAATATGCGCCGATTGGTTAAAAATCTCGAAAAATATAACACAACAGGAATAAATCTGTCAAAATCTACTAAAAACTACTATAAATTAACAGAATACTGGTTTAAAGGAGAGTAACGCTTTATGGATTTGAATGATATTGATAAGCTTCAACCATTGCTACCAGGGTACGGTCCATGATATCGTCAATCAGAGGCAATGCGGCAAGTATTTCTTCGGCAATGATTTCCTTCTGTTTCATCATGACCATAACACCTTCAACAGTCGGCCTGCGGTGGCAGGTAAAGGCTTCAATTGACTCAGTAAGTGTAAGCCCGGCATCAGACATGGTGATGCCGAAATCCCTTCCTATTTCCTGAGCTTTCTGCACGGTTTCTTCCCGGCTGGCTGGTGAAGAAACAAACTGGATTATAAGCTCCAGAATACTTCTGCCCAGGCTGGCAAGGTGGCTTCTTTGTTGCTGATTCAGGCGGATGTTGTCACTGAGCGCGGAGGTGATATTTAGGGCTACTTCCCGGTGAGGCTCGGCGGTTTCTTCGAGTTTTGCCACCAGGTCAGCAATACCCAGGGTTTTCCTTCGCGAAATCATGAATTCTTCCAGCTGGCTTCTTTTGTACCGACGGTGTCCGCCGGGAGTAATAAAAACCTTGATTTTCCCGTCATCGGTCCATTGCCTGAGTGTAGCTTCGCTGACACCCAGTATACGGCATGCCTCGCCGATACTCAGCCATGAATCTTGGATTGGTTCCGCGTTCATTTCCGTTGTCATTATCTTTATTTCTCTTATCATAACATGAAAAGCTGGCTGAATATAACTTTAAGGGGCCAGAAGAAGATAAATAACAAGGCTGAAATTGGTTTTCGGTTTAATGCCGATTTAACACGGCCGTAATATTGTGGAAACATTCCAGCTTTATACTGTTTACACAGATTATTGAAAAGGAGGCAATAGAGACTTTCATGGTAAATGCAGGGGATACTGCCTGGATTCTTGTATCAGCCGCTATGGTAATGTTTATGACGCCAGGCCTTGCCTTGTTTTATGGAGGAATGGTCAGGCGAAAAAATCTGCTGTCGACCATAATGATGAGCTTCGTCTGCATGGGTTTAGTAACTGTCCTGTGGATGACGTATGGTTACAGTATCGGGTTTGCGCCTTCAGCGGCTGGTGGCATTTTCGGCAATATGGAATTCTTTGGGTTGAGGAGTGTAGGCCAGGAGCCTTCCGATGTTTATGGGGCGTCTGTTCCGCATCTTGCCTTTATGGCTTTTCAGGGAATGTTTGCCATAATAACGGTTGCTCTCATCACCGGTGCTGT
>JAQWDO010000069.1 GCA_028705415.1 Dehalococcoidales bacterium | reverse complement strand
CATCAACCCACCTGATCTCATCCGCCGCTCTGGATAGCTGCTCAAGAAGGAATTGGCGGCGATCCTGGAGGGCTTCAGGTTCGGTCATGCGCTGGCCTCCGCAAAAGACCAGTCAGTTCAGCTCGGCGATGAAAAGAACATCGTTATTCCGCCACCCCCATACCGTCTGCCGGCTCACGCCCGCTGCCTCAGATACGGCTCTATCACTCTTGCCCTGGATCAGATGCTCGACGGCATTCATCTGCTCTTGTGAAAGCTGTCGGGTTTTGTCGCCTTCTCCATTTTATTCCTCGATTTCCTTGACTTCAGACCAAGGCCGAATGAGCAGCCCGTCGTTTTCGGTATCTAATACAATAGCCAAGTCGCCACCCCCGCCAAGACCCAAGAACTCGGCAAGCACAGCGGGAATCGATAACCTGTAATGGCCTCGTCCGTCTTCGGCCAGCCTTCTTTTATATACCAAGTTCGTTTTGTGCAAACTATCACCTTTTATTATCCTAATAAGGCACTAAACATATATAAATCTTTGTACAAAAAGATAAATTAAATAGATGTATTAGACAATTGTCCTAAGACAATTTGGTGTATGCTTTGCTACTGAAGACGATATACCTACCACGCGGGCACACATCACAGTAGCATCTGACTAGATCACCACATTTATCCAGAAGGGTAGAGCACTTGAATGGCTTGAGCCCCTTACTGTAAATTGATTCTATCTGGTAGGTGGTATAATCCAGATTGAAGTCGTTCTGATGCTTGAAGAGACCAATTGCAGCCTCTTTCGACATACCAACGTTATAGGCATCTATAGCTATGGCCGTCCTGGCCGCATGCCCCTCACCGCCCACAAGCTGGATATGATCGTCAATCAGATGCTGCAGGCAAGGATGGAAGCCAGGATACCTCGGCTCAGGCCTATTGGCCAAGATGGGCGCACGAGCTGGTTTAGATGCAGGTTTTCGCTGTGGCTCAGGAACCTCAAACAAGCGCACCAGCCCAGGCAGAGATACGACTTCAAGTGACTCGAAGGTTTGAGGATCTAGGAAAGTAGATCTTCTGCCGGTTTTATTGTGAAAGGCCAGAGGTAGCTTGACAGGATTGCCAAATTCTGCTTTGTCAGAGTTGATCCCCTGCTGCTTAGGCCAGATCTCACATTTGATCCGAGCTTCGGATGCTATCTGTCGGCTGAACTTGAAGGCGTTATAGGTCCTTGTGGGAACCAGGAACACCCAAACGTGATAGGAGTCCTCGGAGCCAGACGCCTCCAGCAGGTAGGGAATAGAGTAGCCATCCAGAACAGCAAGAAGCCGCTTGACATCCTCACGAACATGTGGGTTGCTGTTGCCATGGTTATCGAGATCATAGCAGATCCATGAGACGGTATCATCTCTGCTGATTTGGTAGACGGCCATGCAGAACCGATATCCCTGCAGCAAGATCTGGGGCCGAATATGCCGCTTGATGGCATCCAGGTTTGGGTCGTCAAGCGATTCGACCACCTTACGATAACCCCATTTCTCACGCCGTCTATCCAGATACTGCTGGGCATAGCAGTCTGAGCGGTTGACGAAGTAAACGCCAAGGAACAGAGCTGATTGGTCCAGGTTACTATGACACAGTTTGACATAGCGGGGGAGAAACTGCCCTTTTTGCCTATTACTATCATTATAGGCAATTTGGGCAGTTTCTCCCCTAGTATGACACACTGTAGCACGGTCGAGGATGTTCTCGATCTCGGACCTGCCTCTCTTTAAGGCGATAACGTCCTCACCACTTTCGAACCCTGCAATGTACTCGCTCACAGAATGGCGGTCTCTGTTGGTTGCCGTCCTCTCTTCTGCGAAGATCCTGGGAGGCTCGATCAGGCTATCTGCCTGCACCTTGAACCTGGGTACTCTTGCCGTGGCCCCATCCGGCAGCTCGATGTCACTAATCTCCTTTAGCTCAAGCCGTCGACCACTCCCCCAGGTGACTACGGCAGCAACCTGTTCCGCTCTTATGCCTATGCAGTAAACCTGGCTTTCCACCTCGCCATTCGGATCTTTGACCCGGCTCCAGGCTTGCCAGCTGGCTGCCTGGACGCTCTGTGCTCGGAGGGACTGAGAATGCAACCACCTGGCTTCCGGATCTTTTCCCCAGGCCAGATGATCACAGGCATTGCTGGGAATTTCGGCCAGCCCGATGGCAATGCAGATCCTATCACCCCGAGCCACGCCCATTGTCATGTCACTGCGGTAAAAGTCGACCTTTGGAGGGGCCGGGCCCAGAACCTCTTTCAGCTTCCCCTCTATCAACCTCGCCTTGCGTGAGTTCGGCGCCAGGATGTAGACCGATTCCTCGGTCTTGCAGATCTCCACGATCCGGTTCACAATCCGGTCCAGGCTGCGGGCGAAGTTGCGAGAGCTCAACCTCCAGGTGTCTGGGTAGATGCTCATTCTGGCGTTGGTGTTCCTTAGATCCGGGAACACAACGTCCTTCACGAGCTTTCCCGAGAGGTCTTCGAAGAACTCCGAGGTGGGCTCAATAAGACTAGCCGAGCTGTAGATATGGTCTGCATAGGGAGCATACATCTTAAGGAAGTCCCCCAGGCAGCGATGATAAGCACCAACGTTGCCTGAGATGTATGTCCTTCCCTCTGTACCCTCATTCTCGCGGACATAAGAGATAGAAGCCCAATATCCTCCAAGGATGCTCACGATATCCCGGACGGCCAGTATCTCATCGTCTCTTAAGCCCAATTCCGCTCTGCTTTGTGCCAGGGAAAACAGCTCATTCCAGGCCGCAGACAGCTTCTTGAACCCTAATGGGTCCCTGATAGGGATAAGCTTGGAGAGGTGTTTTCCCACGTGCCCTGCGTCACCATCAGCCTTCAGGGCAGTTAGCAGATCCAGATTATCGGTGCAGAAATCTATCCAGCTTTGGCTGATCTCTGTGAGGATGGGGTATCCCTCAGGGATGGCAACACAATAAAACGCCTGCACCCTTGCGACCGGGGGCAGAGCTATCTGGTGGGCCTCGTCCAGCAACACCACATCAACCTCGGCCAGCTTATGCCTTATCTGCCTGGCAATCTCCGATTTGGCGAGCATCAAGGCATTCATTTTGGCGTAGGTCAGCGAGATCACAGGAGGCTTATCGGCCTCCAAGATCTCCGTGACAGGGCATTTACCCATTGAAGGGCATTCCTGGCAGTCCGGCAGGGGAAGGGGTATCTTGGCCAGGAAGCGATCCTGCCGCACCTCCTCCTGCAAAATAGGACAGAAAGAGTTAGCTGGGACGATGATAGCTCGTCCCTTGCTGGCTTTCATCACGGTCTCGGAGAGGATCTTGCTGGTGGGGCTCAAGACCAATATTGGCTTTTTCGCCTCCATTGCCGCCAGAACGACCGAGGTGGTGAACCCGGCCCGAGTGGACTTGAAGACCTTGCAGCTCCCGGACTTCAGGACCTCGGAGGCGGCAGCGACCAACTCAGGATTGATATCCTTCATTGTGCTGTCGCCTCTTTGTTGGCCTCTATTGCTGGGTCTCCAATGATACCCCACTTTCGGTAGATTGCCTGACGCTGTTTAGGTGAGATTTGGATATTTTCGTATATCCTATACCGTATCTGCTTGAATTTGGCCGCCTGTCTGGATGTAAGGTAGTGCCTTCTCCAGACATTTAGTAAAAAATCTTTCTCCCAATCGTTGATTATGCCCTGCTTAAAGGCATAGTCAATGATGGCCGGATTGATGCGCCCTTCTCTTAATGCCGGAAATATCCGTTTCAGAGCATCGAATTCAGTTGAGACCTGATTGATACAGCAGTTGCCGATCTCTAAAACGGTGCCATTGATTTCATTCTCGACAACACAAATCTCGCAGATGGGATAGTGACCGCATTCACATGTCCTGGCGTCTTCAATATCAGCATACCAGATATGATTCAACCGCCATTCTTGTCGGGCGTCTTCCCATCTCTTGGCCTCCGAGTACCTGAGAAGTACAGGGATTATGGGTGCAGTTTTTTCTTCATTTTCCGAAACATTTTTAGCTGAAGACTCATTTTCGACTATTCAATCACCACATTACCTTAGACTCAGAGGTCACACTAGGATCGATTTTAGGATGCAAAACACACTCTGAAGAGCTATGGTGATACGTCTTGGAAAGGGAGGTTCCAGCTCCCTGACCATTACCACCGCAACCCTCCTACATTATTTTCCTCGTCCCTCTCTTGTGAAAACCTCCTTAGCCAAAAAGATGGCAACACACTGTATATTAATTTAATCCAAAGTAGTGGCTTACTCAAACAACCATTATACCAATTTTAATTTAGTAATTGATTAAACAATAAAAAGGTTATAACAAATATTGCCATCCACTGCGTCTTAGATTTTCTTTGCGAACTTCGTAGTTAGGCATGACCAGACGTAATAGATCCCAGAAAGCTGCAGAATGATCCTTGTACTTTAAGTGGCACAGCTCATGCGCCACCACATACTCGATCTGACTCAGCGGAGCCATGATTATGCGCAGATTGATGTTCAGCACGCTGCCCTGTGAGCAGCTGCCCCAGCGTTTGGCCTGGTACTTAATCCTGAACTCAGGTGGCTCAATCCCTAGCCTTGCGGAGTAGTGCTCGACGATCTCTCGGATCTTCTCCCGGGCATGAGCGCGGTACCACCTCCACATGGCTCGTCGCACAGCCTCCCGCCTGTCCTGCTCCGGCATGGACTGCGATAGATTGACCTCGAAGAACTTTCCCCGTAGCTTGACAGGAGATCTCTTTGTACCGTAAACTATCTTCAGCCGATACTGCCGGCCCAGATAAAGAAAGGTCTCGCCGCTAACATACTCCCGGTCGACAGCTAGCTGGCTCATCTGCTCAAACCAGTCCAACCTCTCCTTGACCCAGCCCGCCTTCCTCCTTAGAGCCCCCTGGATCTCCTCCTGGCTCAGACCAGGAGGGGCCAGAACCTCAACCTTTTTGTTGGGGTGGACAGCTATGGACAGGTTCTTGCGCCGTGAGCTGTACTTGACGTCGTAGTCTATCCGGCTGGTGCCAAACTCGATGCTGGCAGTGGCTGTCACCCAGGAAACCTCCGGGCGGCGAGGTCCACCAGCTGGGTGGTGAGATCCTGGAGGTCGTTGCCGGAGAGTTCGGACCTCAGGAGGCGTTT
>JAQWDO010000068.1:2719-5175 GCA_028705415.1 Dehalococcoidales bacterium | reverse complement strand
GGGTTCTTTTGTTGGTGGCAATAATACTCGTCCTGGTCTGGCGGATAAAAAAGCTTTAATACGTGTTTGAAATACAAACCTCAAAAACAGTACCTGTTCTGTGCCCGTCTATACGGAAACACCCCCATGTTACGGCGGGCGCTATTACGGGGAAGATCCTTCGTCGCACAGACGTGCTCCTCTGGATGACAGGTAGTGTGTGTCATTCAGAGCGCCAGCGAAGAATCTCACACGGGTTGTGCTCGTTCATACGGAAACACTCCCATGTAACCAAGAGTACTATTACGGGGAAGATCCTTCGGCAGTAAACTGCCTCTGGATGACATAGTGACTGAAAATACTTTTTTGCCGCTGTCACTGTTATGGTTTATAATCAGCCCAGGGAAACTGATATATGCCCGCACGGCAATTCCTATAAAGATGCCCGCCGGCTAACCTGGCCTTGTTTTAATTAACCCGAGCGTATTAGAATGAATAAAAGAGCAACCGGCAACAAATTGATGCTTGATCTCATAATAATAGCCGTCCTGTCCTTAATACTCCTACCCCTGGTTGAATATACTACCGGGGCTGCCCGGGTTATTCTGGGGCTGATCTTCCTGCTGTTTTCCCCCGGCTACAGCCTGATTGCGGCACTTTTTCCAGGTAAAAGCTCCATCAGCACTTTCGAAAGAATTGCTCTGAGTTTCGGCCTTTCCTTCGCTCTGGTATCGCTGACCGGGTTAATTCTCAACTATACTCCGTTCGGAATCCGTCTTTACCCGATATTGATATCTCAAATTATCCTCATAAGTCTGATGCTGGTAATTGCCTGGCTGCGCCGCCGGCGCCTGGAACCTGACGAGCGCTTCCAACTGAATCTCAGACAAAAGGCATCCGAGGTTTCGCGTTCCTGGTCAGGTGACACCAGGATAGGCAAAGCTTTGAATGTATTGCTCGTTATCAGCGCCATTGCGGCAATTTCTACCCTGATTTATACAGTAGCCAACCCAAAGCAAGGAGAAAAATTCAGTGAATTTTATATCCTCGGTGCCGAAGGGCTTGCCGATGATTACCCGGAGGAAATTACCCTGGGCGAAAGCGCATGGGTAACGGTCGGCATTATTAACCGCGAACACGACGTTGCCACTTATGACGTTAAGGTAGTCATCCAGAACAACCCGGCTGCATCCCTCGGGCCGATTGATCTGGAGCACGATGGGAAATACGAATCCCGCGTGACCTTCACGCCGGATGCCCCTGGTGATAACCAGAAGGTTGAGTTCCGGCTTTACAAAAACGGCTCGAGCGAAGTATACCTAGACCTTCATATCTGGATAAACGTAACAGAGCCAGGATAACAGCTGAACCCAATCATCGGGTTAGTACTTTAAGTAAAGTACTAATTTCTTTTTTATTTACTCTTAAAAATGGTTGACAATTGCTTTTACCGTGTGTTAACTTATGTCTGAGGTGGAATAATTGATCACAACTGTTACGGTAAGTACAATTACAGCCATCACAGCAATGAGCGCCCAGGGCCTCGCCGGAGTACTTGGAGCTGCAGCTGTGGTAATGCTCATTCTGTTTCTTTCTGTAAAAGAACTCGCCGGAGCTGGCACCTCGGAGGCATCCGGGCGCATAGCCAGTTTTGCTACCCTCCCTATCATTCCGTTACTGATTGCTTTTGCTGTAATAGTAATAGTAAAAGTTGTTGAGATTCTCGCCTAAATCCCCTTTCTCACCTTTTCCGCTTTCAGTAACATAGCCCCGCTTTTTTCTTTTTATGCGCATTGATTGCTTGTAAGACAGTTCGCTTATTTACTCTTTTTATTTCCGTTATACAAAAGCGAACATAAACAAATGTCACCCTGGGTACCCCTTATGTCATTCTGGGCGCCTCCCAAATACAAATGTCATTCAGAGCGCCCCCTTTGTCATTCAGAGCGCAAGCGAAGAATCTCACACGGGTTGTGCCCGTTCATACGGAAACACCCTAACGTAACCAGGAAGACTATTACGGGGAAGATTCTTCGTCGCACTGGCGTGCTCCTCTGGATGACAGTGTGGGTATGTCATTCAGAGCGCCCCCTTTGTCATTCAGAGCGCAAGCGAAGAATCTCACACGGGTTGTGCCCGTTCATACGGAAACACCCCCATGTTACGGCGGGCGCTATTACGGGGAAGATCCTTCGGCAGTAAACCGCCTCTGGATGACATTGTTAAAGAGAAGGGGAAGATCCTTCGTCGGGCATTCGCCCTCCTCTGGATGATATTGTTAATGGATTGCCCGCCTTTTCGCAAACAGTACGTGTAACCAACCGGATAATAAACTGCTATAATAATAGTTGCCCTGAAACAGATTCTGTCACCGGCAGAAGTTTGCCCTTGAGGGCCACCAATAGTAAAATAGACAATCATCCCGGAAGTAGAGGTAAAACTGTCAAATGAACACTGGTACATGGAAAGATAAAACC
>JAQWDO010000068.1:0-2619 GCA_028705415.1 Dehalococcoidales bacterium | reverse complement strand
GCCCTGAAACAGATTCTGTCACCGGCAGAAGTTTGCCCTTGAGGGCCACCAATAGTAAAATAGACAATCATCCCGGAAGTAGAGGTAAAACTGTCAAATGAACACTGGTACATGGAAAGATAAAACCGGCCTTGCCCAGAGCCTGAAGGGCGGAGTCATCATGGATGTTGTAAACCCGGAGCAGGCCAGAATTGCCGAAGCCGCAGGAGCGGCGGCAGTAATGGCACTGGAAAGGGTGCCTTCAGATATACGTGCTGATGGAGGAGTAGCCCGCATGGCAGATCTTTCCATCGTAGAAGAAATAATGAAAGTGGTTTCCATACCGGTAATGGCCAAGTGCCGAATCGGCCACTTCGTAGAAGCCCAGGCACTGGAGGCCATCGGGGTAGACTGTATAGATGAATCTGAAGTTCTCACCCCGGCAGATGAGGTCAACCATGTCTGGAAGCATGATTTTACCATTCCCTTCGTCTGCGGCTGCCGCAACCTGGGCGAAGCACTAAGGCGCATTGCCGAGGGGGCAGCCATGATGCGCACCAAAGGAGAAGCCGGCACCGGCAATGTAGTAGAGGCAGTCCGGCATATCAGACAGGTCAACGATGATATCGCAAGGATTATCAGTTCAAGAGAAGAACTGCTTCCTGCCATCGCCAAAGAGCTGGGGGCTCCGCTCGAACAGGTGCTCGAAGTAAGAAAACTGGGCAGGCTCCCGGTAGTGAACTTTGCCGCTGGCGGCATTGCCACCCCGGCAGACGCTGCACTGATGATGCAGCTTGGAGTAGAAGGCGTATTCGTAGGTTCGGGGATATTCAAGTCCTCCGACCCGGAGGCTAGAGCCAAAGCAATCGTCAAAGCTACCACCCACTACAGGGATGCCGCTGTAATTGCTGAAGTGAGCAAGAACCTGGGTTCAGCTATGCAGGGCCTTGATATAAGCAAGCTGGACGATAAAGAACGCATGGCACACAGGGGCTGGTAACAACCAATCATGCAAAGAGTTGAGGTTAGCATTAAACCCAGCCTGCCGGATGCACGCGGACAGGGGCTTGTCAAAGATATCAGCGACCTCGGAATTACTTCCGTAGCCGATGCACGCATACATGACATCTATTACATACGCGGGAACGTTTCCTCGCGTGATATGGAAACTATCTGCTTCCATGCACTTACCGATCCTCTAATTCATGACTATCACATCGGAGCTGGTGATTACAGCCAGGCCACTGGCGGCTGCCATACATATGAAGTAACCTACAACCCCGGAGTAACCGATCCGATTGAAGAATCGATATCGAAAAGTATTTGCGACCTGGGAATAACAAGCGCAACCGGAATAAAAACTGCCACCAGATATGAGCTTTTCGGCAACCCCTCCGAAGCCGAACTGCAGATGATATGCGCAAGGCTTCTGGTCAATCCCATCGTCCAGCACATAGTGACCGGCCAGTTGGCAGACACCTTTAAAGTTCCCGAATACAACTTCGAATTGAAAACAATAGATATACTGAATGCAAACCAGCTTCAACTTTCCGCTATTGCCGGAGAGCTTGGTTTTTCCAGCGCCGAGATTGAAGCAATCACCGGCTATTTCCGGAAGCTGGGCCGAAACCCCACAGATGCCGAACTGGAAACCCTGGCTCAAACCTGGAGTGAACACTGTGGCCATAAAACCTTCAAAGCACGTTACGATTTCAACGGAGCCGTCATTGACGGATTGCTGAAAAGCACCATCATGCGTGCCACCGAGGAGCTGGATAAACCCTGGTGCCTTTCCGTTTTCAAGGATAACGCCGGTGTAATCAGCTTCGATGAAGACTGGGCACTGGCTTTCAAGGTGGAGACCCACAACCATCCTTCGGCAATCGAGCCCTATGGAGGGGCAGCAACCGGTGTTGGTGGAGTAGTCAGAGATGTCCTGGGCACAGGCCTGGCAGCCAAACCAATTGCCAACACTGATGTGTTTTGCTTTGGCAAACCAGATCTGCCATATGAACAATTGCCCGAAGGAACCCTGCATCCACGCCGCATCCTGAAAGGGGTAAGGTCCGGGGTTGCAGATTACGGCAACCGGCTGGGAATCCCAACAATCAATGGTTCAATTTGTTTTGACAACCGTTATACCGCCAACCCCCTGGTTTACTGTGGAACCGTCGGCATCATGCCGAGCCATGCAGCGAACATGGGCCAGCAAAAACCGGGCGATCTGGTAGTGCTTATAGGCGGTAAAACCGGCAGGGATGGGATCCACGGCGTAACCTTCGCTTCTGCAGAACTTAACGTTTCTTCTACCGAAGAATCCCAGAGTTCCGTCCAGATAGGCAACGCCATTGCCGAAAAGAAAGTAATAGATGCCATACTAAAAGCCCGGGATAAAAAGCTCTTCAGCCGGATTACTGACTGCGGCGGAGGAGGCCTTTCTTCGGCAATCGGAGAAATGGCAGAAAGTACCGGGGTAAAAGTATATCTGGACAGGGTTCCCCTGAAATACTCGGGTTTGAACTATTCCGAAATCTGGATTTCCGAATCCCAGGAAAGAATGCTTCTGGCTGTTCCTCCCGAATGCGTGGAAGAACTGGCTCAAATTTGTAAAACAGAGGGCACGGAAGCCACCGTTATCGG
>JAQWDO010000067.1 GCA_028705415.1 Dehalococcoidales bacterium | reverse complement strand
GGCTGTAGTTGGAAAAAACCGGAGATAAAAACAGCAAGCCATCGCTTGGCAAAGAGACCCGGGATCTGTTGAAGGAATCAGGCCTCAAAGCCAGGAAAAGCCTCGGGCAGCATTTTCTGGTGGGCAGGCGGGTGCTTGGCAAGATTATAGCGTCAGGCGGTATTACGAAGGAAGACGTCATCATTGAAGTTGGGCCGGGATTGGGAGTATTGACGCTCGAGCTTGCTAAACTGGCCGGGCAGGTTATCTGTATAGAAATTGATTCAAGCCTGGCGGCTAATCTTGGGGGCCGGTTATCGGGAATCGATAACGTAAGTATTCTTAACCGGGATGTGCTGGGCACCCGGCCTTCAGAAGTTCTGCCCCCGGGAGAAACCCGGTATAAGGTAATTGCCAATCTTCCCTATTACATCACTTCTCCAGTTTTACGCCACTTTCTGGAAGCTGAGGTTCGCCCGTGCCTTATGGTGGTAATGGTTCAAAAAGAAGTTGCACGTTCAATTGCGGCCATTCCCGGAAAAATGAGCCTGCTGAGTGTCGGGGTCCAGTTGTACGGGCGGGCAGAGATCATTTCTGCGGTTCCGGCCAGAAGTTTTCACCCTGTGCCTAAAGTAGACTCGGCTGTCGTCCGGGTGACAAGTTATCCTGAGGAAATCATACCGGCCGGGTGCCGTGGCAGTTTTTTTGAAGTTGTTCGAGCCGGATTTGGCTCGCCGCGAAAACAACTGATAAATACACTTTCTCACGGCCTTGGAATGGACAAGGAAAACGTATCAGGGAGGATGCTCGAGGCGGGAATTGAACCAAAAAGAAGGGCGGAAAGCCTTTCTGTTGAGGAATGGTGCTGCCTCTGGAGAGTGCTCAAAAAGGATGAAGGAGAAGGCGAATGTTTGCACTGAAAGCCCCGGCAAAAATTAACCTGACCCTGGAAGTAATTGGAAAGCGCCCGGATGGATATCACGAGGTTGCCAGTATTATACAGGCTATCTCGTTGTCGGATATCCTGGAGTTTGAGCCGGCTGAAAATTTTGCCTTTCTATGTGATAGTCCTGACTGGAAGGCTGAAAAGAGCCTGGTATCCAGGGCCTCATCACTTTTTGTCTCGCGTTTGGGAGCTGGTGGTGGAGCCAGGATTAATATCCACAAAAACATTCCCTTTTCTGCCGGGTTGGGGGGAGAAAGCAGTGCTGCGGCTATCACGCTAATAGGTCTCAACCATCTGCTTCAGGCTGACCTCCCTCCGGGCGATTTATACCACCTGGCAGAAAAGCTGGGCAGTGATGTGCCTTTCTTTCTCACCGGAGGTACTGCTCTGGTATCGGGCAGGGGTGAAAAGGTAAGCCCCTTGCCGGCACTGCCGCATTACTGGGTCATTTTGCTGATTCCGGCAGACATGGATACTCCCGGCAAGACCGAGAAGATGTATGCATGTCTGAGGCCAGGAAACTTCACTGCCGGCAGGATAACCGATGATTTCATCTCTTCCCTTGCCCATGGTGATATGAAAACGCTTCCTGATCTTTATAACGTGTTCGAAAGGGTGGCGGGACAGGTTTTTGGCGGCATCGATTGGTACAAGGAACAATTCTATCTGGCTGGAGCCAGCAGGGTGAATATGGCAGGCTCAGGTCCGGTGCTTTTTTCAATGGAAACAGATAAAACTGCTGCTGAACAGATAGTCCAGCGTTTAAAACAACAGGGATTGAAAGCAATACTTGCTCATACCCTGGACTCTTTGGGGCCTGCAGGCTTTATATAGAATCCTGGTTATTGCTCCGGCTTGCTGTCCTGGAGCAGGTTTCTGGCCAGTTCCGTTTCCTGCTGCCGGGAAGAAACGCTTCCGTTAAGCCGTTTTTCCTGAATTGCCAGTAGAGCTTGGCCGATAGCCGGGCCCGGAGAGTAGCCGAGCCTGATCAGATCCTCTCCCCCCAGGATTGGCCTGATGTGCCGAAGTTCTGTCAAATATAATTCAAGGCGCTTTTTTACTATGTGGTGTGGACAGGCAATAGCGCACGCTTTGATAGCCAGAGGGTCAAAACCCGCAAGCAGGTAATAAATATCCGAAGGCCGCATATCCGCTTTCTTTAAATCGTCCTGTTTTTGCTTTAACCGGCTGATGCCGGAGACTGTTTTTGCTGCGTCAGCGGGGAGATTTAACCGCTTGATCAGTTTATTGTTGTCTTCATTGCCTAGCCGGTAGTTCAGCAGTGCCATGTAAAGAGCAAATGGAACAGCTTGCGGAGAGTAAGCTCCCCTGGCGGCTTCGAACCATTTTGCCTCTGTTTTGTCAAAAATCAGGGCTTCGGAAATTTCCCCTAACACTGAAAGCTGATAAGCCCTGGCAAGGGCCATTTCAGGCGCCTGTTCTGCAAAAATACACTCAAACTCATAGCGCAGCCGGTCTGCAGAGAGGGAGGAAATGTTTCCCTTTCCTTTTTCCAGCAGTTTCAGGGGTGCCGTTTGAAGTTGAAATCCGAATCTTTGCTCATAGCGTATTGCCCGAAAGATGCGGGTAGGGTCATCTGTGAAACTGGCGGGATGCAGGATGCGTACAAGCCTGCCTTCAAGATCGGCAAACCCTCCCAGGGGATCGATCAGCCTGCCGTAGTTTTCCCCGGAAACAGATATGGCCATGGAGTTTATAGAAAAATCCCGCCGCCTGAGATCGTCCTCGATTGTTCCGGCCTGTACTGTCGGAAGCGCCCCGGGGTGGCTGTATGCTTCCTTCCTGGCAGTTGCAACATCAATGGAAAAACCTCCTACGCTGAGTTTGGCAGTTCGGAATTGTTCATGCAGGGTTATTTCACCGTCAAAGATCCTGGCCAATTCAATTGCCAGTGAATGAGAATCTCCCTCTACAACCAGGTCGATATCCTTGCCGGGCAAACAAAGCAGCAAGTCCCTTACCATGCCTCCGGCAATATAGAGACTTTCTCCCCGCTTCAGGCAATGCCTGCCTGCCTGTTCGAGCAGGCGGTGAAGTTCATCCGGAAGGCCGGATTTGAGCCGGTATATAATTGTTTCAGTGTTTGGAGGTTTCATACCAATTCCTGCGGTTAACTGGCAATTATAGCACACAAAAAACTGCCCGGGGGCAAATTACAGGGAGCCAACCAACATATGCACGCCGATACCAATCAGTAAAATTCCGCCCAAAACCTCTGCCCAGCGTCCCAGCAGTCTTCCGGAGCGATTGCCAATAATGTATCCAGCTGCTGAAGCTATAAAGGCGGTAACGCCGATGATCAGGCAGGCGCCGGGTAGAGAAACTGCAGCCATTGCAAAGCTCAAACCGGCTGCCATGGCATCAATACTGGTGGCAAAGCTCAATCCGACCAGTAGCCAGCCGCGGGTATAATCGCCCGGTTTTTTCTTTTGTTCCCTGTTTGTTATTCCTTCCCAGAGCATGTGCCCCCCGACCAGGGCGAGCAATAAAAAGGCGCCCCAGCCGGTGACCGGGGCCAGCATAGATATGACACTTTTGCCCAGCAGCCAGCCAAAAACAGGCATTAAAGCCTGGAATAACGAAAAGCTGGTTCCAATTCTGAACATGGCAGATATGGAAATTTTTTTCTCATGAGTGCCGATACCCAGAGAAACGGCAAAGCAATCGGCGCTGAGGCCAAGTGCGATTAACAGCAGGTAGCTAATATCAATTTCTGGCATTGGTTCAACAGTATGCCATAATTCTCTGTTTATTTAGAAATACCTGTTCTTCGAACCCGTGTCGGGGTGTCATTTGAGGCGCACAGAGTTTATAATATACACGTCTGAGGCCAGAGGAAAACATAAAGGGGGAATAAGGCTAATGGAATCCATCAGGTGCGAGCTTGATCATTTTCCCAGACTGCTCAAAGTCTACCAGATGATTGCCGATGGCAAGGAGGGTGTGACTGCGAAGGAACTATCCGGGCATCTGGGAGTTAATGTACGCACGGTTTATCGGGACATTAAAGAACTGGAACAGGCTGGTGTTCCGATATGGGAAGAAAAAACCAGGTATTATATCAGCAACAAGCATTTTCTTCCGCCCTTGAACCTGACAGTGCCGGAAGCTATCCAGATCTTTCTTTCCTTAAGGCTGCTTATGCAGTTTGCGCGCCGAAACTCTGTGGATATGGCCAGCCTCTTTCTCAAGCTTGAAAAGATTGTGCCCCTGCCTCTGCAGGAGGAGATCAGCAAGGCTTGCCGCTGGATGCAGGATTTGCCGGCAGACCCCCGGCTGAACCGCAACCTGTCACTTCTGGCGCAGGCCTGGATTACCCGCTCGAGGGCAAAGATTGTATACAAATCTCTGGATGCCGAAACAGCAGCCAGCCGGATAATAGAGCCCTATTTTATAGAACCGGCAGCCAGCGGGCGAAGCTGTTACGTGATCGCTTATTGCTTGCTCAAGAAAGAGATCCGCACCTTCAAAATCGAACGAATCCAGAGTGTGTATGTCACTGAAGAGCATTACACGATACCGGAAGAATTCGATGCCAACCGTTATCTCAGCCCGTCGCTGGGTATCATGGTAACCAGCGATGAGTTAACGATAGTTGAGCTGAGGTTCAGACAACAGATTTCACGCATTATTGAAGAATCTGTCTGGCATCCTTCCCAGAAGCTGGAAAAAAAGGGCGACGGTTCTCTTGGGATGACGATGGAGGTCAATGACACTCCCGAACTGGTAAACTGGATACTCGGCTGGGGAGATAATGTTGAAGTGATTTCTCCGGAATGGTTCAGGCGGAAGATAAGTGACCAGGCCGCCAGGATGGCGGCTATCTATTCCTGAACATGGGCAATTTGACTGATTGCGACTTCACTCAGGGATAAACTGTAAGATATGCAAGATGCTTATATAGATATCGAAACAACCGGGCTTTCTCCGGTATCGTGCTCAATAACAGTGGTGGGAATTTTCCTGGTTAGCCGGACCAGCCAGCAGCTGGTCCAGCTGGTTGGGGAAAAAATCACCCGCTCAAGTATCGAGGAAGCCATTTGCGGTGTAGACACAATATATACATACAATGGTCAAAGGTTCGACCTGCCTTTTATCCACGATGCTCTGGGCCTGGACTTGAGGCGTCACTGCCGCTCCCACCGGGACTTGATGTTTGATTGCTGGCACAAGAATCTCTACGGTGGGCTTAAAAAAGTTGAAATCCGGCTTGGCATTTCCCGAACTGTTGAAGGAGTTGGTGGCTGGGAGGCGGTTTTGCTCTGGCGGCGGTACCAGCAGTGCGGTGATGCCCAGGCT
>JAQWDO010000066.1 GCA_028705415.1 Dehalococcoidales bacterium | reverse complement strand
TTTTATCCCGTTGTCAGGTGATAATATTACACCCTCTTGGCGATGATGAGATACGTACTATTCTCCAAAGAGCGATCGAAGATTCTGAAAAAGGCATCGGAATGCTCGGTCTTGTGGTAGATGAAAAGGCTCTGGACTGGCTGGTTAGCATAGCTGATCATGATGCCAGGCAGGGGTTAAATATTTTGGAAGCAGCGGCAAACGCAACTGCACCGGATGAGCACAATCGCCGCCGCCTGACGCTGGCGATACTTGAAGACGTGGTTGGCCACCGGGCGCTTAAATATGATAAATCCGGTGATGCTCACTACGATACTATTTCAGCTTTGCACAAAACAATGCGTGGTTCTGATCCAGATGCTTCTCTTTACTGGCTTGGCCGGATGATTGAAGCCGGAGAAGACCCTTTGTATATAGCCCGGCGATTGATTCGCTTTGCTACTGAAGATGTTGGTATGGCAGACCCGCAGGCTCTGGTAATTGCCATGGCTGCCCAGCAGGCAGTTCATTTTGTGGGCATGCCAGAAGCCAAGCTCGCCCTTGCAGAACTGGTGGTTTATCTGGCTGCTGCGCCCAAAAGCAATTCTTTGTATGCAGCTTACTCTAATGTCCAGGCAGATATCGCCCGTTCATCCAGTGAGCCAGTGCCGCTCCACCTGAGGAATGCAGTAACAAATCTTATGAAAGAAGCCGGCTATGGAAAGGGTTACAAGTATGCTCACCAGTATGAGGGGCATTTTGTACGCCAGCAAAATCTGCCTGATTCACTAAAAAACCGGAGATATTATCATCCGGGCGAAGAGGGTTTTGAGAAAGAAATTATAAAGCGGCTGCAGGGGTGGTGGCCTGAAAGATTTGGTAAAAGTGAAAAACAGGTGTAAAAGGGCAGATTGAAATTGTATCAATTAATGCCAGTCTGTTATATAATCGATTGAACTGATGCAGCAGAAGAGGGAGTGTATGTCAATACTGGCGAAATGTCCGTTATGCAATGGAACAGGGAAGGTTGCCAGGAACGTTCCATTTGGAGCTAACCCAAAGGCACCTCTTACCCGCGCTGAAAAAATGGGTACCAGAATATGCCCTGAGTGCAATGGGACCGGAAGTATCGGAATAAAATAAAACCGTTTCGGGTTCGAAACGGTTTTATTTTTTATTTAACTGGAATTGCCAACTGGAGCCCTCGGAGGAAACAGGTGAGACCAAAAATTGTCATCTGTATTTAAACAGCAGGCTGAACATACTCCGCTAGGCTCTAACTTTTGAAGGAGTGGAATAAAGGCTTTGCCTCGTGCGTTCCCAGAGGTATGCATATCGCTTGTCGGCGCTCATCATGCGCCATTTGGCGCGAGATATGAGCTTCCGGCCTACCGGTGACACAACAAAGCCGCCCACTACCAGGGCACCGGTGAGTAATGCAAGTCTGTTCTTGGTTTTGTTGTCCACTTTATCCTCCCGGTTATTGTTTATATCCGTATTATACATGTTTTTGACCTTGATTCAACAAATATACGAACTGATTCTCCGTTGGCACAAACACCCATAAAATATTAAATACTACTTCTGCCCATATTTTAACCAATCTTCGCATTTGTGCCCTCCTTTTATCATTTGTACTATTTATAACGTTTCGAGATGAGAAAAGGTTAGGCTGCAACAATGGAATTATCTGAATAATTCCATTGTTGCTACAGATCTAATGATTGTGGCTTATAACAAGCAGTAACCGGTAGTCTTTCTTGTCGATTGTTTCATTTTGCCGGGGGTACGGGGTTATTTTATAGGTTATCAGGTAGTCCTTGTATGTTTCGTTTACATAGTCCTGGGCAGAGCCGGATTGAACCAGCACCATTTTGTAGCTGTCTTTGTTATCTTTGAACTCTACCCTGGCACTGACTCTGCCCTCCCATACGCATTGGGCGCCGGCAGGACAGCGGGAATCCTCGAGGATATCCTCAAACCGGATTTCAAGCTCGTCTTCATAGAGAACGGCTTTTTGGCCGATTGCCAGAGGAAAGCCATGATCCAGTACTGCAGCCACATCTCCACTGTTTTTGCTGCAACCTCCGGCAAGGAGGCTGGCTATAACCAAAAGTACAAACGGTATGAATTTTATTTTCATTACTATTCCTTACCAGTATCAGTAGCGTGTATTCAGGTTGATATTCAGCACAGTTGTTTCTCCGCTTTCGATCTGGATTACCATCGGAACTTCAGCTGTATTTCCAACCGAACCCATGCGGTACAGATCCACAACATAACTACCCGGCCGGATTTTGGTAGTATAGTAACCGCTGTCATCCACCCCGATTACATGCGAAAGCTGACCGGTTTGAATATCGTAAATGATAATCTGGCAGGCGGAGTAGACCAGCGCAGGGCTTTCTCCCTCCTTTGGTTCCGGCAGTATTGAAAGCTTGCCTTCCAGGTAAGAAGGCGTTCCCAGGGTGCAGGAAGAAGCCAGCAGCCCGGCAATAATTACTATCGGAAAAATAATTTTAATTATTCGTTTCACTATTCTCTCCAGTAAACATAATCCGACTGCACTGAAATGCCGGAGTGGTTTTAACTTATCATTGATACATTGAGTATTCTAAATTGGCCGAGTCAGCAAAGTCAATATTGTCATCTGCCGTGCGGCTGGTAATGAAATACCTGCCGGGTTATAATCTGTCTTTAGTACCAGCACTGGTGGAGAGATATGCCGTTCGAAATTAAAACTGCTTCCAATATGGGTTTTTGTCAGGGTGTAAGAAGAGCGATTGAGCGCGTCACTGAAGTTTCGCGCACGCAACGCGGTGTAGAAACGCTGGGAGCGCTCGTGCATAACCGTCAGGTGCAGGCAAAACTAGAGGAAAATTGTGTTCGGGCGGTTGATTCAATTGATGCAATCAGCAGTGAAACAGTTGTGATCAGTGCTCACGGGGTTGCCCCAATGGTTCTGGAAAAATTAAAGGAAAAACAAATAAGTATTATCGATACCACCTGTCCCTACGTAACCCGGGCGCAGCAAGCTGCATCAAGGCTTCATGAGGCCGGCTATTTTGTAATAGTGTTCGGAGATGCCGGTCATGTGGAGGTTAAAGGGATTATCGGTTGGGCCCAGGGTGAGGGTATTGCCATGCTTGATATCGATGGTATCAGCAGAATTGGTACGTTGCAGAAAAAGCTCGGGCTTCTTTCGCAGACCACCCAGATACCATCACGTTTTGCTGATTTCGTTGCCAGTCTTATCAGATCGCCAATATTCAGGGACAGGGAACTTAGAATTATTGATACCATTTGCCATGACTCTCGCCACCGGCAAGTGGAAACTCTGGAACTGGCACGCGGATGCGACCTGGTTTTTGTTATCGGGGGCAGGCATAGTGCCAACACGCGCCATCTTAAAGAAATGTGCGGCGAGATTACAGAAACCCATCTGGTTGAAACTGCAGATGAAATTGACCCATCGCTTCTTTACGGGAAAGACAAGGTGGGGGTTACAGCCGGGGCTTCGACTGATGATGAGACCATCGCCGGTGTGGTAGAAAGGCTCCGCCAGATTTCTGCCGTTATTTAGATTTGATGGGAAAATTAGCTTTGTGATAGACTCAGACACCAACTCAGAAGGAGAATTATGAAGAAGCGCATTTTTTCGGGCATGCGCCCCACCGGCAGACTACACATCGGTAATTACCTTGGAGCCCTGCAAAACTGGGTCAGGATGCAGGATGAGTATGACTGTGTCTATAGCGTAGTAGACATTCATGCGCTCACTTCCCTTGAAGATACATCCGCACTGGGCTCTCTTACACATGAGATGGTTCTGGATATTATGGCTGCGGGTATAGATCCGCAGAAGAGTATACTCTTTGTGCAATCACATGTGCCGGAAGTTACTGAACTTAATACCTATCTTTCCATGGTGACTCCTTTAAGCTGGTTGCTCAGAGTGCCCACTTTCAAGGAAAAAGTAAAACTTCAACCTCACAACGTTAATTATGGTTTGGTAGGATATCCGGTTCTGATGGCAGCGGATATATTGCTGTATAAGGCGGAGGTTGTTCCGGTGGGACAGGACCAGATTCCCCATCTTGAGCTGACACGGGAAATTGTCAGAAGATTTAATACCCGGTTTAACCCGGTTTTTCCCGAACCAGAGGGTCGCCTGACCAGCTTTCCGGTTGTTTTGGGGCTGGACGGTGAAAAAATGAGCAAACAGACCGGTAATCTGATTGAACTGGCAATAACTGCTGAACAAACTGCCAAAAAGATAATGGGCGCCATAACTGACCCCTCACGAAAGTACCGCTCCGACCCCGGCAATCCAGATGTGTGCAATGTTTACAGGCTGCACGGATACTTCAACGCGGCTGAAGTTGAGGAAATAGCTGGTAAATGCCGGAGTGCTGCCATAGGATGCGTAGATTGCAAGAAACGTCTGGCGGAGAGAATGAATCATGAGCTTGAACCGATCCGGGTCCGCCGCCGGGAATTGGAGCAGAAGCCGGAACTGGTGAAGCTGGTATTGGAAGAAGGAGCTGAAAAAGCCCGGGCAATAGCTCGCAAAACCATGAGCGATGTCCGGCTGGCAATGGGTATGGTTTAGACTGGTTGACCAGGTTCAGGTTGTATCCTGACTAATCTATGCCGCGACGTTTTAGAAAGCGTTCCATTCTTTCCAGAGCTTCGTAGAGTTCCTTGAGGGAAGTTGCATAGCAACAGCGCACGTAACCTTCTCCGCAGCGGCCGAAAGCATTTCCCGGCACTACGGCAACCTTTTCTTCCATCAGCAGGGCATGGGCAAATTCTTCGCTTGACATCCCGGTGGTTTTGATGGAAGGAAATACGTAGAATGCTCCCTGTGGCTTGAAACAAGAGAGGCCGATATCACATAATCCCTTTACCATCACCAGGCGCCGCCTGTCATAATCTGCCACCATTTCATCCGCGCTCTTCTCTCCGTTTCTGAGAGCTTCAATTGCGCCCACCTGGCTCATTGTGGGAGCACACATGATGGTATACTGGTGGATCTTGGTCATAGCAGCAATAATGCTTGACGGGCCAACTGCATAACCTATACGCCAGCCGGTCATGGCATATTCTTTGGAAAATCCGCCCAGGAAAACTGTATTTTCATACGCGCCCGGTAAAGTGGCTATGCAAGTATGTTCGCACCCGTACACAAGGCGGGAATAAATTTCATCCGAAATAACAATCAGGCCACGACGGCGAGCCAGATTTACGATATCTTCAAGTTTTTTGCGCG
>JAQWDO010000065.1 GCA_028705415.1 Dehalococcoidales bacterium | reverse complement strand
GTTGAAATCCAATGCGTCTTTGTCTAAACTGGTTTCCAAGAGAGACCTCCTTATAGTTGTTTGGTTTGATTAATTATCTAGAGGTCTCTCTTATATTTTCAAGCATAACCTACAAAAGTGTTACTGTATGATATTTATTAACAATTTAAGCGAAAAGCTGCGCTAAAGGGAATTAAATCCAGGCTAAATAGCACCCACAATTATAGCCGGAAACCAGCTGGAACCTGTAGTTTTTTTGTTATATGCCCTGCCGCCGGATTGCTGAGGATGGTGGAAATATTTGGGTTTTAATAGAAAGATGCGTCTGAAATGGGGAAGGAGGGACTTGAACCCTCACGCCTTGCGGCACATGATCCTAAGTCATGCCTGTCTGCCAGTTCCAGCACTCCCCCGCCTGGAGGTATTATAGCATCAAACGCCCTGGCAGTTTAAAATTCTTGCCGGTTACTAGATGGTATAATCAATGAAAGCCAACACGCCAGCAGATGGCCGGGAGGGTATTTAAGATGAAAAAGTGGGTTCTGGTTTTTTCATTACTGGCAGTTGTATCAGTTGTTTCCAGCTTGAATCTGTTTTTTTACATGAAGCAAGCGCATGCGCTGGAAGAAGCCTCCCAACAGATTTCCCTTCTGGAAGAGAAAAACCAGGAGATAAGCAGCCAGCTTGAGCAAAACCTGTTAAATTCTGCCATGTTATATGACCATATTGACAGTATTGAAACAGATATCAAAGCAATTGAAGCTGACCTGGACGAATTGCGATCCTCTTACGGTGACGTACCCGGGCTCAGAGCCAGCCTGGAAGAATTGGGCAAGGAAATAACAAATATCAGGCAAAAGCTGACCGAAATAAGCTCGGAATACATAAGCGCTTCCGAAGTTATGGAAGCAGCAGAGCCTTTTGTAGTGTATATACAGGCCAGCCTTTTCAGTTTCGAGGTATCCGGTTCCGGTATTATTGTGTCTTCTGCAGGTCATGTGATTACCAATTACCATGTAGTTGAAGGAATGAGAAATATTAGCGCAACTCTAAATACTGGCGAAACCATGACACTCGAGTTGCTGGATTACCATGCGGGCAGGGATATTGCCATCCTGAAACTGGTTACAGATAGAGATGACCTTTCCTTTGCACTGCTTGGAGATTCGGATAGTCTTTCGGTGGGCACAGATGTACTTGCGATTGGATACCCCTTCCCTCTGGATGATATAGTACCGGGTAGAGCTGCGGTTACCCGGGGGGTTGTTTCAGCGATAAGAAAGATTGACGGGTACAATTATATTCAGACAGATACCGCTATTAATCCGGGCAACAGCGGCGGAGCGCTGATGAATTTTGCCGGTGAGCTGGTTGGCGTTAACGTTGCCAAATATGTTGACATAGATATAGAGGGTGTGGGTCTGGCGATTCCAATCAACGAAGTGAAAAGTATAATAAGTGAATACGCGGGGTAAATGAGTTGCTGGGGATGTTTTTCTTTCTGGCAGGAAGCAAAGATTATCACGACAGGCTGGGTTACGTTGTTACAACCTGCCCGGAGTGCAGCATGCGCGGACTGTTTACCGTAGAGCAGGAGCGTAAAAAGTTTACCCTTTACCTGATTCCTGCATTCGAGTATTCCAGGAAGCAGTTTATGGTTTGCCCCTACTGCCGTGAAGTGTTTGAGGTTGCGGATGAAATAAAAGAGGAACTGGCGCGAAAGCTTATCAGCCAGGAAGAACTGACTGCAGCTATCAGAAACGGCACTGCTGACAAGCTGCTGTTAAAACAAACCGGAAAACGCAAAAGGCTTAAAGGGAAAAACGATTAATGGTGGGTGCTTAAGCGTGAGTATAGAAGAACAGGTTCAGGGCTTGCTCCGGGAACTCGGGCAGGACATACATCTGGTAGTAGCAGCCAAGAACCGCACACCGGCAGAGGTTATGGAATGTATTCATGCCGGGGCAAGGATAATCGGTGAAAACTATCTTCAGGATGCTGAAAGAGCATACCAGGTCATTGGAACCGGGCCAATATTGCATTTTATCGGCCGTCTCCAGCGTAAAAAAATCAAAAAAATTGTTCAACTGTTTGACATGGTACAAACGCTGGATAACCTGGAGATGGCATCCCTTATCAACCGGGAATGCCTTTCTTTGGACAAGACGATGCCTGTTCTGGTGGAGGTGAATAGCGGAAAAGAGGTGCAGAAAACCGGTGTGATGCCGGAAGAAGCCGAAGGTTTTATTAAACAGGTTTCTGATTTTGAGCACCTCAAGGTAATGGGGCTCATGACCATGGGGCCCTTGCTGGCAGATCCGGAGGAATACAGGCCTTACTTTCGGCTCACCCGCCAGATATTTGAAAAAATCAGGGCCTTGAGAATGAAGGGGGTCCAGATGGATTATCTTTCCATGGGTATGACGGATTCCTACCGGGTGGCAATTGAAGAAGGTGCAAATATGGTGCGGATTGGCAGTAAAATCTTCGGACCCCGGGTTTAGCTGCCGGTAAGCTTTTTTAGCTTTTCAATGATTTCGTGCAGGTTTTCAAAGGAGTAATAATCCCTGCCCATTTCATCAAGCTTTCCTGTCAGGCTTTCAGTGGCGAATGCGTGTTTAGCAAGAACTGCCGCAGGGGCATCGGAGGCTCCGTTGCCGGCATAAATAATGTCGTAACCGCTCTTGATAAAATGACGGGAAAAGGCTTCCTTAAAGCCATCGTTTATGACGTTTCCATCCGGACCATAGTATTCGGTTTCCAGGTGGCGGTTGCCAAAAACTGTTCTGGCGGAAAAAACCTCAAGTGATTCCAAATTAAGATGCTTTAAAATCGCGCGTATATAGAAATCCAGCCCGTTGGAGGTGATAACGAAGCGGATACCGTTTTTGCTACAATATTCAGTCAGTTCTTTGAACCCCTGCCTTAGCTGGTAATTGGCGAGAACATAGTTTTCCAGAACATTTTGGTTTTCACTAACCAGAGAAAATGCCCTCTTGTTGAAATCGCCAACCGTAATTCGGCTGCTTTTATAGTCATCAAGAATACTTCTCCAGTCACCACGAGCGTATTTATCGAGCAAGAGGAAGCTGATGTCTTCTACAGTAATGGTTCCATCGAAATCTGACTGGAAAATCAACCTGTTCGAATTACCGGGAGTCAATTTCATCTCTTGGTGTAACTTGTTCACTGGGGTAATCAGTCTTATAAAGCTTATCTTCGTCTTCAATGCGGTCCGGGTAAAGGATTCCGTCAAGGTGATCTATTTCGTGCTCGAGGGCTTGTGCCAGTAATCCGGTGGCTTTGATTTTTAACTGTTTGCCGTTTTCATTCATTCCCCTGGCGGTTACATTTATCGAACGCTTTACAAGGCCTTCGTAACCCGGAATACTCAGACAGGCTTCTATTATTTCCCGTTCCCCTTCTCTTTTGGTAATTTCCGGGTTCACCAGAGCAAAAGGTTCTTCATCCGGCATTTGCAAAACAATCAGGCGGATATTTTTGCCGATTTGAGGGGCGGCAAGGCCAACCCCGCCTTCTACTTGCATGGTTTCTATCATGTCGGTGATTAACCGGGTAATGGCGCGGTCAACCTCAGGAACTCTTACCGATTTGTTCCTGAGAACCGGATCGGGAATGGTTAATACTTTCAATACTGCCATGAATACTATCTTATCATATAATTGTGCTTCTTGACGAACATTGCTTAATAGAACCGAAACACTTTTTGCCGTCTCGAGGCTGATTATGCTAGTATTAATTCACTGTGTCGGGGTGTAGCGCAGCCTGGTAGCGCACCTGAATGGGGTTCAGGTGGTCGACGGTTCGAATCCGTCCACCCCGATTTATTCCAGATTTATTATACCTCTATTTTTAATTCGCCCAGTTTTCAACTTTTTTCAAAAACCAGATTTTGCACTTCTATCTTTTATTATTAAAAGCCTCTTCAGCCAACTCTGTGAAAACGTGCAACCTGGGGGTCGCTGAGGAATTCCCATTCCCCTTTTATGCCAAAATGCAGTGCGGCAATCTCAACATGTAGCATGGCAATTCCACAATCAAACCTCTTGGAAAAACCATGGTCTCCGCCTCTGGTTCGCACATAAACCATAATGCTTGTTTCATCTGCGCTAAAACCCCATGGCTGGCGGTTGATGGCAGAAGGAGCATGCCGGGCGGCTTCAAGCGATCCTCGCACCCATTCTGGCAGTTCTTCCCAGTTGGTTACACCCAGCCTGGAAGGCGAGTGGCGCTTTTTGGTGGTTCCAAAACCGCTCATGAGTTTTTCCTCGAAGGACTTTTCATTTACTGCATAACCCACCGGTGATATGGCATATAACTTTTCGTTTTCCTTTAAATCAAGGTACTTTGCTGCTTTTTCAGGGTAGTAGGTTCCGGCAACCCAGCAGGTGTTTAAGCCCAGCGCCGTAGCTTCCAGAATAATTCCTTCCCCGGTATAGCCGCTCTTTTCATCAATGCTCCCCGCCTCCTGTATACCAGTAAACGCAATAAAGGCAGGTGGGTTTTTAATCTTGCCAATCCCGCCGATTATACCCTTGAAAAGGCTATCTGCCGGCTTATTGACAAAAATTGCTCGTGCGCCTTCATAAGGGGTAAACCGGGCGCAAATGTTTTCCAGGGCGGAGGCAAGTTCCGGCTCAATTGGCCGGTTTTTAATAAAATGGCGCCGGGCGCCGCGTTTTGAAATTGCATCATACCATCTTGAACATGGGATTTCTGGCTGTTTGTTCATTGTTTAACCTCCGTATTTACATATAAGAATGAATGCATCAAACGCTTTGACGATTTATCATTACACCACGAATATGCTCTTCAAATAACTCGTTCAGCTTATCCTCGTTAAGGTGTCTGGTTGTAATAATCAAATGCTTGGCATCATATTCGCTCCAATTTTTGGCAAGTATTTGGATGCCAAGCTCCTTAGCATGATTGTAATAATATGTTCCCGGGTAAGGAGTGGTAAATGCCACAGATAGCTCCGCTCCCATATTCTGAAGTTCTGCCATCAAGGAACCCTGTTCCCTGATGGTTTCTTCAGTGTCTTCAGGTTGTGGGAACATGAAGGAACAAAGAACCCCCATGCCGGCTTCCAGGCTTGCCTTTACCGCTAAGCGGATTTGTTTCAGAGTTATACCTTTACCTATTGAATCGAATATTTTTTGAGAGCCTGCTTCTATCCCATACTGGATATGATAGCAACCGGCCGAGCGCATATTATGTAAAAGTGCATCATCAACCAGGTTGACTCTTGTCGAGCACGTCCA
>JAQWDO010000064.1 GCA_028705415.1 Dehalococcoidales bacterium | reverse complement strand
GGGTCACACCCAGTTTGCTCCACAGAGCGGCTTCATCGCGCCGGGCGATCACGTTCTGATAGTGACCGGTTGGGACGAGATACTGTCCGTCTTCGGCAGTACCGATGTTCATGTCGGTGGCGTTGGATGCCTTCAGGCTCTTCATGACGCTGTTTTCCTGCCCGGTGCGGATGTAGTGCATAAAGCCCTTCATCTCGTCTTTTTCACCAACACTGGAAACAACGGTGAGCGATCCTTTGGCTTCCCCGCGCTCGCTTCTCAGTTCGTCAACAATCGACTTGCGAACCTTTTCCATCTCGGCTTTCAAGTCGATTTTTTCTTCAACAGGCTGTTCCTGAACAACCTCTTTTTCCATGTCTTCCATTTTGATCTCCTCTTGATCTGGTAATAGTGTTTTGATTGTGATTGCTTCCGCTTCGTCCTCAACCGCATCCACCGTCTCTTCGACCTCCGGGATCGCCTCTGTAAAGACTTCTGCTTTCGCTTCGATAACGGCAAACTCATTCGCCGGTTTTCGCCATTCGTTTACGTCAAATAAAGCCAGTTCCCCAACCGGCCACACGTCAATAATTCCACCCGCACTTTTTCTCACTAAATGAGATACCGCCCCACTTGACGCTTTCACGCCCTCCACGCCCGCTGCCAGTAAACGCAATGCCAGTTCTTCTTCATCGTCCAAAGCCAGGTCGAACCAGTGACCGCGTGCGTCTTTGCCGGTGTAGGTCGCTTCACCAATAATCACAGGCGGGGTTTGCTTCTCTTGCGGGTCATCAGGTCCAAAGCCGTGATAGTAGGTCACAGGTCGTTTGTCGCCAACGTTCAGCACAATGTCGGTCTGCTCGGTGAAACATTCGCCGTCCATGTCACGCCCTTTGATTGGACCCCCGTAAGGAACGCCCAAAACGCGCCAATCAATCAGGCTGTAATCCACATCTGCTTTCAGGCGTTTCGTTTCAACCGCGTCACGCTCGATGTTTTCATTGCTTGCGATTTTCAACGTCAATTTATCAGACACTTGCCACCTCTTTCTCTAATGCCGCCCTGATTCTTGCTTGTATCTGCGGACCATATGTTTCCACTGCGCCTGCAACCGTCAACCACCCGCTTGCCCGGTGCTGGAAGGTTTGCCGTGAACCCTGAACAAGATGCTTGTAATCCGGCGCTTTGTTTCCAACCACTGCCTCCCAGCCACCCTTGCGCGGTTGAGATGTCCACTTACTCTGCAATGTGTACGATCGGTTGTAAGGCACACTGATATTCCCGTGTTTCAGGTGGTAGAAGAAACCGCGCCGTACCCGGTCATTACTGCGAATAAGCGGATTACCAACTTTCGCCTTCTTCGGGTAATGCTGCAACTTGCTCTGAAGCAAGATTCCGCCTGCCTGAACTTCATCTTTCACGCGTTGCATCTGTTCTAACTTTGTCAAACCAGCAAGCAGTTTTTCTATGCCCTCAACTCGGATATACGTTCCGCCTGCCATTAGTTGCCTTCCTTCGGATAGTCGTAATCCACATAACATCGGCATCTCGGATGTGCTGGTGGGTAATCGACTGTAATCCGCTGCTTATGTCTCGGACCACAAATAGGACAAACCCTCTCATCTTCCTGCGTCATCCAGGTTGGCACCAAGATCACGCCGCGCTGGTTGATTTCTGCAACCGCCGCCCGCTCGCCCTCAACCTTTGCGCGGGTCGTTTCGGTAATTGCTATCATTTCTGCTCTCACAGGTGAGTAATATTTTTCAAGATGCCGTGCCAAATCAGCCCTGCTCCACTGCTCCTCAAAATAACGCGGGACTAACTCATTCACGCCCACATAAGTTTTGTCGAACATTTTCTGTAATGTCGGTACTAAACTGGTTCGCGCCCAATTCACCGCATCGGCATTGATCAAGTCCCAATCAATCGTGATCCCAACAAGCGGCAATTCCAGCGCACTCTGAACGAACGTGTCAACCAGAATCGGCTCGACCTGGTTCTGAATGCGTTTCCAGCCGTTCTGCCAGTAGGAACGCGGCACGTTATTCAAGTCCGGCGGGTCGCCTAAATAGCCCATCAGCTTATCGAGTTCAGACTGAAACTCACGCGAGAGCACCCGCCCTAACTTGCGCTCGATCTCAAAGCGGTCAATCACGGGTACACGCTCCACTCGAAGACTCTCTTCACGTCTTCCACCGTTTTCACGTTTTCCAACGCTCCACTTATCGCTCCGTGCAAACTTGGCTCAAGGATCGTGCTTTCAAATTCCCGGATAGGTTTGCCTTCTTTGACGCGTTTCTCTGCCATTCGCTGCCACTTGCGGAGTTCTGCCACCTGCTCGTCTTCCGGCTGTGTTTCCGCTTCCTGCTCGCTGAATAAGGCTTCCTGCTCTTCACTCAGCACGAACCCAGCCAGATCAAGCGCAAGGCGGGTCGGCAAGCCGGATGCCGTCAATTTGTTCAGCACATCGGCTCGCTCGTTCTCGTCTTCCTGGAAGATGTCAAGTTCGTTCAACTGGAACTCAAGTTTTATCTTGTCACGCGCAAATAACTGCTCGTTCAAAGCATCTTCGTAAAGCTGCAAACGCGGCTTGATCGTATCTTCGTAGAAACTCAATCGGTCTTCCTGTGCGGTTGCGTAGTTTGCCGCTTCGCTGTCAAGCATGGTCTGCTTGATGCCGAATGCCATTGCGATGTTCTTTTTGCTTATCTCGGATAAGTCGCTGAATGCCAGGTCTTTCAATAGCGGAGTGAGTGTGGTCGGCTGGATAGAACCCGCTCTCACACCCAACACCCGGAACGCATTGCGAATCGTGGTAGCAGAACGCCTGAACCAGTCCTGAATGCGCTCGATCTCGTTCGGGACGTTCGTGTCAATACCTAACAGTGTGACCGGCATTGCCCCACCCTCAAAGTACACTTCCGGAAACTTGCTCAAAGCATAGAGCAACTTCGCGTCAACTGTGGAAGCCCTACCAGCACCCACACCCGGCAGAATGTCTTGAGTCGGGTCATATTCGGCAATGTAGAGCATTTCATACTTGCCAGCCCGTAGGTCGTTCGTCCATGTCGCCCCACTGCTGTTCTGCTTGAACACCAGCTCGCCGGTATTCATGTATTGCACGTTCATGTCAAACGGATTGCGATACTGGATGTCTTTCCTGATCCCGCTCTTGTTCGCAATGATTTCACCGTACGCTGCCCCTCGCAATAGCAAGCCAGCTTCCCACTGCCAAAGCAGGCGTGACAGCGAAGTCGGGTACTGCCACTCGATCTCACTCTCGCCTTTCACCAGCCGGAATGGAACGGTCGATAACGCGTCACAGCGCAACTGGATGGCGCGGTACAGGATCGGCACACGCGAATACAACGCCGCGATAGAATCAGGCACGCCGTCACTTGTCAGGAGGTCTACCCAGCCAGGAATGTTTGTTATTGCCTTGTAAGTTTCTGCCATAGATACTCCTGTTAATCCATCCACAAAATAACGCCAGCGCTGTTCAATGAATCCCAGCCGATCGCTAAACTCATAACCGTGTCGTCGTGCATCCCTGAAGGCGCTGAATACGCAAACGTTCCGCTCGCATTACGCTTGCCTTCAAAGCTCAATAATTCGCCAATCAATATCGGATAATCCGGGATGCCGATTTCGCCATTCTCAAAGCCAGCCTGCAATCCCTGAATAATTTTTTGCTTCGACGCGCTGGTCGTTGTGAACGGGATGATATGCAGTCCACGCGCACCCAAATGGTCAATGACCGGCTGTCCGATAGAGTTTGATTCGATAATCATCGAATGCAGATTCCAACGCTTGTATACGGCTGCAAGGCGATCTTCCAGAACCGGAAAGTCCACCCGGTTGAATCGGTCAATGTAGACTGCCTTTTTCGCAGCGTCATCCCAAACCGTGACGACCGTAAAGTCAACCGAAGCCGCCACGTCAACGCTTGCGCTGTATTGCTTGCCCTTCTCCGGCGCATCCAGCATTTCGCCAAATACCGCGTCCTGTACACGCCGGAAGATCAAGCCTTCCGCATCCACGAATTCGCCAAGCCATTCCTGACGATAAGTCAATTCGTTGGCGTGTTCTTTTGCCCGTTGTGCCGCGTTCTGAATACGCTTGTTTGGGTTTGCGCTTGAAGGTGCAGTCCATGACTTCTGATAAACGCCGTCACTGATACCGCGTTGATATTCTTGCCAGAACCAATTGCGCCCTCTCGGTGTGCTGATCAGAATTGCATCCCCGTCTAAATCTGCAAGCGTGGGTTGAATCGCATCCGTCCACGCTGTTTCAGAAATTCGTGCTGCTTCGTCCAGAATAACAAGGTCAAAACTTTCACCGCGTACGCTGTCTTCGTTATCAGCCGAATGAATGCCAAACACGCCCCCGCCGACAAACTCGATTGTGCGTTCTGCCTTGTTCACAGTCGCCAACTTTGCCTTGCGCAACGGCGCAACCACATTCTCCGCAAACCGCCAAAGCGCACGCCCATTCTTGTACGTTGGCACAATCCAGGCTACGCTCCCGCCGTTTGCAGCAGTCGCAAGTGAGATAGCACCGCCTAACACGGTCTTACCCCAGCGTCTCCCCATCGAAAGCACTTTCACTTTCGCTGGGTGCTGCGCTATTTCCCATTGATCCGGGCGCAAGGTTGGTAATTGCAGATCGATAATCTACTCCCGTAACTCCTATTGCATTGATACTTTCACCGTTAGTGGTCAAGTCTGTTTTCACTGTCGGCGGTCCAATGAGGTAATCAGCCAGGAATTTACGCGCTGAAGCATCGCCTTTTTTGGCTTGCGATACCGCCTTTTGAATAATCTCTATCCAGTCTCCACAAGATACAGCGGCAATAGTGACGTTCAGAAATTCCTGCTCACGCGCCTTTGGAGGTCTGCCATTCGGATTGGCATTGTTCCCCTTGATAAATCTGCCCTTTTCGTCTCGCTGTCTCATTTTGTCCGGTTATTTCGCCGTTTATCCGGCTTTCGCCTTCACTGTCACATCCAGCACAATCCCGTCAACCTTTGTTTGTGCCAGCATTGCCATAACGTCAATCGCTGTTTCAGGTAGGTCGAAGGTCACTCGGATAGTGTTATCGCTCGTAAGCGTCTTGACGTTGTTCACAATCGCTTCAAAGCGAATTACTGGCTCTTTCGCCACATCACTCCAATTCCCATCCACCTGCCCAGGTTGTGCGGCGCGATGAATTCCTGCCACTCGCCACAGTCCCTTACCTCGCGCCACACTTGCGGCACGCCGTAGCCTTCAACGTTGTTATCCGAATACGCGATGTCATGCATTGCCAGCAGTCCGCCCTCGCGCAACATCGGCCAGTAGTTTTGCCAATCGGACATTGCCTCGTTGTATTTGTGACCGCCGT
>JAQWDO010000063.1 GCA_028705415.1 Dehalococcoidales bacterium | reverse complement strand
GGCAATGCTTAAGCCCACCCTCAAGCCGTTGAAGCCTCCGGGCCCGATTGCTGCTCCTATACCTTGAATATCACCGATCTGTAACCAGCCTTTGATAGCAGGAGGTCCAGCGCAGGCAGCAATTCTACTGAGTGGTTGTGTCTGCATTCCCATGTATTTTCCGCTCGCAGTATCATATTATCTACTAGAGCAAGGCTGGTGTAACGGGTTGAGGTATCTATTCCCAGAACAAGCATATAGTTACCTGATTTCTTTCAGTAAATCAATATAGCGTTTGCCGGAGGGATAGAATCTTAGCTCCCGGCTTTTTTCACCGGTGGTTTCGAAGTAGACAG
This sequence comes from Dehalococcoidales bacterium, assembly GCA_028705415.1. Lineage (GTDB taxonomy): Bacteria > Chloroflexota > Dehalococcoidia > Dehalococcoidales > CSSed11-197 > CSSed11-197. Next base: position 5,028 of record JAQWDO010000063.1, on the reverse strand, counting down.
TAAGGTTATTTGCCGGCATCAGTTCAAGCCCTTTATCGGCCCATTCTATTACCGTAAGCCCTTCCCCGTACAGGTACTCATCTATGCCCAGCCCTTCAACTTCATCAATATATTCCAGGCGGTACAGATCTATGTGATAAAGGGGGAGCCTCCCCTTCATTTCTCTCACCAGTACGAAAGTGGGGCTTTGTGCGGGTTCGGTTATACCAAGCCCCCTGGCTATTCCCTGGGTAAGGCAGGTTTTACCTGCTCCCAGGTTGCCAATGAGCAGGACTGCATCACCAGGCCTGGCAGCCTTTCCGATTTTAACTCCCATTGAGATCGTGGCTGCCGGTTTTTGGCTAATAAAGACAAAAGAAGGAGCGCTGTTAGCCAAAATGCTTCCATCCGGCTGTATTCAGGTTGACAAGAGATGCATTCTCGCCGGTCAGTTCAATATGACCAGGAGGAGCTTCTGTAATCCTTCCTATAATGCTCATCTGAACACCAATTTCTTTGGCTATATTTTTCATTGCATTTTTACTGGCGGTGAACAACAATTCGTAATCTTCCCCGCCGCTTAAAGCCAGTTCTGCAGCCTGCTTGAGGGAAAAACCCGATTTGATCAATGGCTCGAGAGGCAATTTATCAACATCAATTGTTGCGCCCAGACCGCTGGCGGTCAACAGGTGTCCCAAATCTGCAAGCAGACCATCGCTGATATCAATGGCGGAACTTGCTCCTTCATTCTTCAGTACATGTCCTTGGGCCAGGCGTGGAACAGGCTTGATGAATGACTGCACCAGTTGGGTAGTGTACTCACCGTCCGGTGTGCACGGGTTATATAAAACCGTTCGCCCGGCTGCTGCAGAACCAGGGAATCCAGTAATGGCGACAAGGTCTCCTTTTCTGGCTCCGGAACGTTTTAGCATACCGGCAACGGAACCGGTACCTATCAGGGATACGGTTATGCTGATTAACGGGGAACGACTGATGTTCCCCCCTCCAATGGAAACTTCCGACTCCCGGGCAAGCTCGAGCATTCCCTGATAAAATGAGACAATATCTTCTACCTGTATATCTCCCGGCAGTGCCAGTGAAACCAGGGCGATGGAACCAAGCCCCCCCATGGCTGCAATGTCGCTAAGATTTACTGCCAGTGCCTTATAGCCAAGATCGTACCATCTGGCAAACTTCGGATTGAAGTGGACTCCTTCAACAAGGCTGTCGGTTGTTGCCAGGTGTATACCGGCATGAAAAGTCCACGCGCAGGCATCATCGCCAATGCCCAATAATAAATTGGGGGTTTCTCCGATGGTGTTTCGGATAATTTCTATGAGTTCGAATTCGCCGATATCTTCAATTTTCATCTGCTTGAGAGTATATCATCTGCTTTGATAAAGCTACAAGGAACAATTATAGTTTCGGTTTTTTCGGGAATTTTGAAAATGTATCATGGGTATTGACTAAGATGGTAAAATTAAATATAAGGGGGTGGGTAGCGCCAAAATATTTTGTATCAGAATTACAGCCTCATCATACTAGCTGGAGGAAAAGGACGAAGGCTGGGGCAAGAGAAGGCTTGGGTTAAATTTAAAGGCCAGACCCTGCTGGAAAGAGCAGTTTCCAGGCTGGGATCATTAACAGACCAAATTATAATTGTGAGTGCGCCAGGGCAAAAATTGCCTCTTGGTGGCACTACAGGCAGGTTGGAGATAGTTGAAGATGTCTATCCCGGGAAGGGTCCGCTTGTTGGTATATACAGCGGTCTCAGTGCCTGCCGGGGTATAGGTGGTTTTGTTACCGCCTGTGATATGCCTTTTGTAAACCTTGAGTTTTCCCGTTACCTGATAAGCCTGAGTCCAGGTTTCGATGTTGTAATCCCGGTACGCGGTGAGTTGCAGGAGCCTCTGCATGCCTTTTATTCCATGCAGTGCATTAAGACCATCGGCGAACTTATTGAAAAAGAAGATTACAAGATTGACCACCTTTTGCAACGAGTAAGAACGAGGTATGTGGAAAGCAATGATATTGAACGGTTTGATCCTGCGGGTAATAGTTTTTTTAATATTAATACACTCCAGGATCTTGAAACAGCCGTAAAAATGGCTTCTGCGCCCTCCGAAAAACAATTAATTAAAAAAACGGAGATTGCATAATGTTAGAGGTGTCCCTTGATATTTAACTCAGATGAGTTTGTTTTTAATGCGCCGCGCCCGATAACACGGGCACGCAGAGTTCTTATAAAGCCGGATATATCGTCCAGCAAAAGTTATCCATATACAACCAGCCCAAAACTGCTAAACGCTATCATAGAAGGAATACGTAAAGTAAGCGATGCCAACATCATGATTATTGGCGGTACTCCGGATGGCAGCCCGGTTAGCGAAGTTTACAAGTCTCTGGGTTACGATTTCCCTCGGGTAATAATGGTGGATGTCAAGGAATGTGTTTGGGTGGAAGTGGATAATCCTTTGGAAAAGCCGCTGGCGGTCCCAACTTTTCTGATCCCCAACATTGTGCTTTCAAGTGATTATTTGATAACCACCAGCCCGTTGAAAACTGAAGACGGGCATGGGAAATTGACCATAGCCAACCTTCTTTCCCTCCTCTCAGTAGAAAGATACGGCAAAAACTGGAAAAACTTGAATGAGTTTGATATGCAAAGAGTTCTTGCCGATTTGTATTTTACTATGCCGTTCGACATGGGCATTATCGAGGGAACAAGCCGGCTGGATATCCGGAATGGAGCCAAAGATACCGTCGATTCTTTTGGTATGATATATCAGGGGGAACCCTATTACATAGATAGAGAAATGTCAACCGCTTTGAATATCAAAACCACTTATCTGGATTTGGTTGACGAAGCTGAAGCAGAGCTGGAAGGGGAGGAAGACTAAACAGCGAGTTATCTTATATCGAAATCCTTGTAGATGCGCAGAGTTTCTATTTGTTCCACTTTTATGTTTTCAACCAGAGCGCCAGGAGGCCCCTTTTCTATCAGGCGTAAAAAATTATCCAGGGAAGAGGCACTTCCCTGGATAATAATTTCAACCGAACGGCCATCACTCAGGTTTCTTACACAACCGTGCACCCTGGTTTTGTTGGCGCACTCGACTGCAAAACGCCGGAATGATACTCCCTGCACTCTCCCTTGAACCAGAATTATTGCAGTGGCAATTTGAAGGTTGCCTGATTGACCCGGATTATTCTTCATCTCCGCATTTTCGCCGTTTTCTTACGACATCCACGGAGGGGGGAGGCGTAATAACATCCGGAATAATTGGTTTTACAGAGCCCTTTTTTGGTTTTTTGGTCTCCCTGTTTGGTTTGTCCTTACTCATATTTAGCCCCCTTGTTATTAATATGGTGTTGCATTTTAACAGCGCGCCATATGTCTGTAAAGATGGTCTTGGTTTTTAATCATACAGTATTTGTAAAGCGTGTGAAGCTGCATCAGCTTCAGCTGTTTTTTTACTTTTTCCTCTTCCTGTGGCTATCACTTTATCTTCCAGCAATACCTCTGCGACAAAGTCCGGGCTATGCACGGGTCCCCTGGATTCTACGATATTATAAGAAGGCGCGCCAAGTTTTCTGGCTTGTGCCAACTCCTGAAGTCGAGATTTAGAATCTGTGCACAATTGGCTGCTGGTAATGTTATTCAGATCTTTTCCATATAGACGGAGGATCACGCCGCGCGCTTCCCCGAGCCCGCCATCCAGATAGACTGCACCGAGAACTGCTTCGAGGCCCCTTGCCAGGTTTGTAGCTTTACTGCGGCCTCCGCTTGCTTCCTCGCCTTTTCCCATGAACATATACTTGCCGAGGTTTATATCGTTGCCCAGTAATCCAAGCGTAGCACTGCAAACCAGTGTGGAGCGCAGGCGAGTCAGTTCTCCTTCATCTACCTCCGGCATCTGGACAAACAGTTCATGGGCGATTATCAAGCCAAGCGCTGCATCTCCCAGGTACTCAAGCCTTTCGTTGGATTCAATGCCGGGTGCATGGTTTTCATTTAACAGAGAACTGTGCACAAGTGCTTCCCGGAGTAACTCCCTGTTTTGGAAGTGGTAACCAAGTGCCTGTTCCAGTTCAGATGAATCAGCCATTTCAAATACTCCTCGATTTGTATGATACTGCAAACGCAGGCATGAAGTCTACAGGCATAAGACTGAAGGTGTGAAGTATACCGGATTAAGAGCGGGTATTCGTTTCTTGATGGAAAATGATGCTAGATGATATACTTAACGCTGACGCTGGGGAATCGTCTAGTGGTAGGACAGCGGACTCTGAATCCGTATGGGAAGGTTCGAATCCTTCTTCCCCAGCCATTTTCATCTGGCGCATTCGTCTAGCGGCCTAGGACACCGCCCTCTCAAGGCGGAGACCACGGGTTCGAATCCCGTATGCGCTACCATCCCCCTCCAAATGCCCATTTTCAAAGCTAAATTGCTTGTTATAGGGGGTTTTATTTTTAGAATTAGCAATAATTTGGCAATAAGTTTTAGCACTTGCCGGGTTTGTTTGTTCATTGTTAAGCATTCTGTCAAAGCCATCCACCGCCGCCTGTTGCAAACCGGGAGAAACATGGCTGTAAGTATTGATGGTTATTTGAACGCTTGAATGACATAGCCTCCCCTATATAGTTTTCGTATGTGTTCTCTGTTTAAGCATCAGGGGAGCATGAGTATGCCAAAACTGCATTTCTTTTCCTGGGAGGCTCAACAGACTCGGCAAATATCCGTATATATCCGGTGCACTCAAGAAGTATTTTTAACAAATGAACTTTTTTATTTTTTTCCACTATATATAATTAGGTGGTGAAAATGGAAAAGTGGCAATCAGACAATAAGCAGGCTTTCGAACAGGTCTACAACCACTACAACGGCATGGTTTTTAAAAACGCTTATATGATTACAGGTTCACGGGATTCAGCTGAGGATATCGTCCAGGAAGTATTCATGGCAGCTTGGAAGTTCCGCTCTACCTATGACCACAATAAGGGCAGTCTGGCTACCTGGCTGCACAGTATCACAGTAAATGAATGTA
>JAQWDO010000062.1 GCA_028705415.1 Dehalococcoidales bacterium | reverse complement strand
ATCCTGCCTCTGATGATTGCGGTTGTGGTCGCCACAACCCTGGCACGCTCTTTTACTCCGGAGAGCATATACACCGAAAGGCTTTTAAAAAAAGGCATTAATATACTGGCAATAAACCAGAGCAATCCGATGAAGGAAATCACCGTAAGCCGGATTATGACCCGGAATTTCCCGACTGTTACCGATACTATGCCGGTACAAGAATTAAGTGATAAACTAAAGAAAAGCGGGCACCATGGATTTCCTGTGGTAGACCAAAACGGGGAACTGACAGGAGTTGTAACCGTAACTGACCTGGTTTCAGCCATGCAGAGAGGTTCAGCTGAAAACTTGAAAGTAGCCGATATTGCAACCAGGAACCCCAAGGTCTGCTACCCGGGTCAGACCCTGCATGACGTGATGGTCAGGATAGGAACAGATGTCGGCCGCATACCGGTGGTAGACAAGGACAATCCCAATAAATTACTGGGGGTTCTCCGGCGCCATAATATTGTTGACGCCTACACCCGCTCAATAACATCCAGGGATAAATAACCAGAATTAAGAAAGTGTTTAGAACAACGCTGGCAAACTACATAAACGTCCTGAAACCAAGGGAAACCAGCCTGCTGGCCTTTATCGGCGCAGCTACTGTTTTCATCGCCGCCAGGGGTATACCACCCTGGAGCACATTACTGCTGGCGACACTGGCAATACTAATTGCCAGCGCGGCCGCCAACGGATTTACCAACTACCTGGACCGGAATCTTGACTGCCTGATGCCCAGAACACAAAACCGGGCGCTGGCTGCCAAACGGATCGAGCCAGCCGAGAAAGCCCTTCCCATGCTCTTCATCCTTGCCGCCATCGGGCTGGCTCTCGCCTGGATGGTGCACCCTTATGCGTTTCTGGCAGATTTGATCGGCACGGTTGTTGCAGTTACTTTCCGAAAAAAAGTGACCTGCGTATTCCCCCAGGGGGCAATCGCCGGATGTGCTCCGGTTTTAATGGGATGGTTTGCAATCGAGCCTTCGCTTAACTGGCAAATCGGCCTGATTTGTCTGCTGATAATTGTATGGCTGCCATCACATGTCTGGGGAGTGATGATTGCCCGGCGTAACGAATACCTCAAAGCAGGCATCACTTTTTTTCCGATGAGCGTTTCCCCCGCTGCCGGAATCAGGCTGATGGCCTTTTCCGGCATCTTGCTTTTCGGAACTTCGGTTGCCCTTTATTTTGTTGCGAATTTCGGCTGGTTGTATCTTGCCGGAGCCATTTTACTTGGCCTGATATTACTTGTATCAAGCTTCAGGCTGCTTGGCACTTCCGATTCTGCCGGCGCCTGGAAAGTGTACAAGATTTCCAGCTTCCCCTATCTGGGTTTACTGTTTCTGCTCATGGTGGTTGATCTTTTACTGTTATGAACAAGGGATTTTTTATAGAAAGCCGGGACACGTCTTCCCTGGCAAGAACCGGGGTACTTAAAACTGCCCACGGTGATGTAAAAACTCCCGTTTTCTGCCCGGTAGGCAGCCAGGCTTCAGTCAAGACGCTCACTCCGGAAGAAGTAACTGCAACCGGCGCCGAAATGATACTCTGCAACACCTATCACCTCTACCTCAGGCCGGGCATCGATCTGGTAAAAACCATGGGAGGCCTTCACCGTTTTATGGGGTGGCAAGGCCCGATCCTCACCGATTCAGGCGGATTCCAGATATTCAGCCTCTCGTCACTGGCAAAGATAACTGACGAAGGGGTAACTTTCAGAAGCCACATAGATGGCTCCAAACACTTCATGACTCCCGAAGATATCATATTTTATCAGCAGTCACTCGGATCAGATATTATGATGGTGCTGGACGACGTGCCACCTCATGACGGAAACCCTGCCAGGATTGCCAGGGCGGTCAGCCGGACAACTGCCTGGGCAAAACGATGCCTGGAAGCCCGAACCAGCCAGACCCAGCAGCTTTTCGGAATCGTACAGGGAGCTACCAGCCCTGAACTCAGGGTAAAATCTGCCGCTGATCTGGCTCAAATGGATTTTGATGGCTTTGCCATTGGGGGATTAAGCCTGGGAGAAGACAAGCAGACCACCTGGGAAATGCTGGATTTAACCATACCCCTGATGCCTGCTCTGAAGCCGCGATATCTTATGGGCGTCGGTTCTCCGGAAGATCTTGTTGAATCCGTATCGCGGGGAGTCGATATTTTCGACAGCGTCCTGCCGACCAGGGTAGCCCGTAACGGCGGGCTTTACACAACTGAAGGGCGCATCAACATCCGCAACTCCGCATTTAAAAATTTGGACCGCCCGGTGGAAGAAGGGTGTTCCTGCTACACGTGCAAAAACTTCTCCGCTGCGTATGTTGCTCATCTATTCAGAAGCGGAGAACTTCTCGGCCTCAGGCTGGCCAGTATCCACAATATTCATTTTCTGCAAAACCTTATGGGGCAAATCAGAAACAGCATTAGAAGTGGAAATTTTATCCAGTTTAAAACCGCTTTTCTGGCCAGGTACCGCGCGGTTGATGAAGAAGTCCGGCAGCAGCAGAAGCAAAAATGGCTGGCAAGCAAGCCGGGCTCCAATCAGGCTGATTAAGCCTTTATCGCTGGTTTAAAGAAAACCCTCTGCCGCCGGGAGAAAACCAGATAATACAGATTACCGCCAGTCTGTGTAAAGAGATGGGAGCTAATCCGGCCGGTATTCTACCCAGCTTTCCGGAGATTCCCAAACTGTTACAGCATCTAGCGATATACCATCAGGCAGGCTGTCCAGTTCTTTTTTCATTTCCCCATATATGGTGCGGGCTATATTTTCTGCAGACGGGTTGATACTATCAAACGGGGGGACTTCATTCAGGCAGCGGTGATCGTATTTTTCCAAAACACGTTCCAGCTCTTTCTTGAGAAGAGTAAAATCGTAAGCCATTCCGGCATTATCATTGGAGGCAGCTTTCAGGCGAACTGCAACCCGATAACGGTGCCCGTGCAGGTTTTCACACTTGCCCTGATAACCCCTCAGATAATGAGCCGCGTCAAAATGCCTTTCAACATTTACCAGATACATTTAACACCCTCCCAGTTTCAGCACGCCCTGTTTAGCCGCCTGGATTTCCTTCAGCATTGCTGATATGGACCTGCCCGTTGCCGGGTCAATAAAATCCGGTGCAATCTCATTCATGGGAATCAGCACAAAAGCCCTTCTGGACAGGCGGGGATGCGGAATGATCAGATCCGGATTATTCAGCACCTGGTCACCGTAAAAAAGAATATCGATATCCATGGTGCGGGGAGAATCCTTGGGATGGCTGGGCATTCTTCCCAGCTTTTTTTCAATCCCCTTGGTAAGCACAAGCAAAGATTCGGGGGGAAGAGTGGTTTTTACCTCACACACCATATTCAAAAACACAGGCTGATCGGTGTTACCAACCGGCTCCGTCTCATAAACTGAGGATTTTGCCGTAAGCCGCATCCTCTGTTCTATATAACCAAGAGCTTTTTTCAGGTTTTCCTGACGGTTACCAACGTTGGAACCCAATCCAAGATAAACAGTTACCAGGCTATCAGACATCAGATTCTCCTTACAATAGCATCGCTCATGCGAGCCACCCGTTTCATGGATTTAACATCATGAACTCTTACAATGTCAGCCCCGGCCGCGATCCCGATAGCGACGGTTGCCGCAGTGCCTTCCAGCCGGTCATCTTCGGATACCCCCAGAGTCCAGCCTATGACTGATTTTCGGGAAGTACCCAGTAAAACCGGCTTCCCCAACCTTCTGATTTCACCAAGACGGTATATTATTTCCAGGTTTTGTACAACGGTTTTGCCAAAACCAATTCCGGGATCAACTATAATATCACTTTCCGGGATACCAGCCGAGATGGCCTTTTTTATTGCTGATTCAAGATCGGACAAAACTGCCGGAACTATACTTGAGGCCGGTTCCTCCCTCTGGTTGGACATGAGTATCATTGGGATGCCTTTACGGGCAGCAAGGCAAGCTGTTTCAGTGCCTTTCTTTAAACCCCATATGTCATTCACCATATCTGCTCCCGCCTCGAGCGCCAGGCTGGCAACCCCCACTTTATAGGTATCAATGCTTAAAGGCACATCGACCTCAGCACTGATTGCCTCAATAACCGGAATAACACGTTCGATCTCCTGTTCTTCGCTTACAGGTTTCGAGTCTGGACGGGTGGACTCTCCTCCGATATCCAGAATATCAGCACCTTCTGCTACGAACCGCTTTGCCTGTTCTACAGCCGCTGCCACACTGCAAATACCATCACCGGAAAATGAATCAGGGCTGACATTTATAATACCCATGATGTAGGTGCGCTCACCCCACCTGAAATCCATTCCCCCGATTTGCGTTGCTGGCAATAAGTCCCGGTTACCTATCACAATCTTTTAACCTGCCTGCTTTCACATCCTGAAAATATTATAACCGCTGTACCCGGTAAATCAAAAATGCAACGGTGTCCAAATTGACATCATTTTAGTGTTGGTGTATTATTGGAAATTGGTTACTGATTATTTTTTAACCTTTAACCTCCCCAATAACGGTAGCCGGATCGAATTATTTAAATAAGTAATCTTAGGAGGATATAGATATGCGGCCACCAGGTCCACTCGAAATAGGTCTTATAGTACTAATTATTCTAATTGTGTTCGGTGTTGGCAAGCTCCCCCAGGTAGGCGCAGCACTTGGAAAAGGAATCAATGCATTCAAGCGCGGAACCAGGGGCGAAGATATCGAAGACGAAACCACCAAGAAAAAAGCCAAGCGTAAAACCAAGAAGACGGTGAAAAAGGCTGAGAAGGCAGATGAAAAGAAGCCTGAATCAGCTGAGGAAAAGCCAGAAGCTGAGGAAAAGCCGGCCGACACCCAAACCGAGACCCCTTCAGCCGAGGCTTAGGCCGCCATTCTGGAGGCTTGCTGGCTTGCTTTACTGGCTATTTTCCCAGTTAGAGGTGCTTGAGCGCTATCTTGAGGTGCGCTTGCCCGGTCAAACGGTGCGCTTGGCCTGTCAGATCACAAAACCCGATAAGCCATTTCTTGCACAAGGGGGGATATAGAGATGCGGCCACCAGGTCCACTGGAAATAGGTCTTGTTGTTCTGATTATCCTGATAGTCTTCGGCGTGGGAAAGCTTCCCCAGGTAACTGAATTTTTTGGCAAAGGTGCCGGGAAAGTCGTATCTGTCTTTCGCGGCAAAAAAGGGAAGAAAGCCGGAGAAGACAGCGATCAGAAAGTTGTCAAGAAAAAAAAGAAGGTTATTAAAGAACTGGATTAGCAAGGTATTGTATTCCTCACTGGGAAATTATTTGTACTTAACCACCACAGAAACCGGCTGGATGCGAGGTAATGCCTTGAAGGTGTTTTTGATATGGG
>JAQWDO010000061.1 GCA_028705415.1 Dehalococcoidales bacterium | reverse complement strand
AACGTAATAATCTCCCAGGAATGGCAGTGCTTGGGTACCGCCAAAAAAGAAAAGCCAGTTGGTCCACTTGATTGCCTGCCAGAAAAGAACGGCCCCAAAACCTGCTGCAACGCCGACGGTTACCGAAAGGATAACGCCGAAAACCAGTTCGTTGGAGCGCAGGCTGGTAAATTTATTTACCAGCAGATTGCGTATAGAATTAAAGTTCATAAAAATCGTTTAGTTTGCCAGTAGCCAATTAATCGTTTGCTGCAAATTCATTTCCGTCTGAACCTGGTGGATTGTGGGCTTTCAGGTAATCCTCCAGAATCAAGGCTGCAGCTACCGCATCATCACGAGTTCTGGTGGATTTTGCGCGCCCTTTATTTTTAACAAGAATTTCCCTTGCGCGGTTGGTTGAGTATCTTTCATCCTGGCAGGCGATTGATATCCCCAGTTTGCTGCTGAGATGATCAATTATTTTTTGTACTTTTACCGCTTGCTGGCCGGTGCTTCCATCCAGGGATCGCGGCAGGCCGGCAACCACCAAGGTAATACCATGTTCCTTGACATAAGCGTCTACAGTATCCAAAACAGCTTCTTCACTTTCGCATCTGACTGTTGCAAGCGGTGAGGCTATCAGCCTCAAAGGGTCACTCACAGCAATACCAAGCCATTTGTCTCCGATGTCAATAGCCATAATCCGGCCTGGTGGATTACCTGCCAACTTTAGCCCTGCCCGATAATATTTTTAGCGCTGTCAAGTGCCTGGCAAACAAGGTTTTTATCCCTGCCACCTCCAGTGGCCATGCCCGGTTTGCCTCCTCCGCCGCCTCCGGCAATCCGGGTGATATCACGAATAATACTGGCCGCATTATACCCCTGTTTTACCAGATCACCGGTTACCCCTGCAACAAATACCGGTTTTTCACCTGAATTGGAGGCTAAAATTACGATTCCGCTGCCCATTTTGTTCTTGATGTGGTCCGCAGCTTCCCGTAACAGCTCTATCCCGGCTTCATCCAGACGCCCGGAAACCAGCTGTACGGCTCCCACCTTTTCCGCCCCGGAAAGCAGTTCTTCCGCCTGCGACAGGATGGACTGGCGGTTCATATCTTCCAGCTGTCTGGCAAGGGCGGTTTTTTCATCTATAAGGCTTGAAATCCTGGCCGGCAGTTCTTCCCGGGGGGTATCCAATATGGTTGATACCTCATCAATTAACCGGGAATCGTGCCGGAGCAGTGCTTCGGCTGCCCGGCCGGTTACTGCTTCTATTCTCCTCAGCCCCGCTCCAATTGAAGATTCGCCGGTTATGTGGAAAAGGCCTATTTCCCCGGTAGCTGATACATGGGTTCCGCCGCAAAGTTCAGCTGAAAATGGCGGGTTTCCAACCCTTAAAACTCTTACTGTTTCTCCATATTTTTCATCAAATATCGCAACGGCGCCGCTTTCTATTGCCTTCTTCAGCGGCATTTCTTCAGAGGTGACCGGGAGATTTGACCTTACCGCCTGATTGACCAGTGCTTCAACCTGTTCAAGCTCATATTCAGACAGTGGTTTCAGGTGGCTGAAATCGAAACGCAGCCTTTCGGGGCTGACCAGAGAACCTTTTTGCTCGGCGTGAGACCCTATAACTTTTCTCAGGCTGATATGCAGCAGATGGGTTGCGGTGTGATTCCTGGCTATATCAGCTCGGCGGTCCCCGTCTACCTGAGCGGTTACCTGGTCGCCGGTTTGGAAACTGCCGCTGGATGCAAATCCATGATGGATTATGCTTCCGGCTGGACCTGCGGTTGTGTCAGTTACTGTAAAGACAGAGCCTTTCATGCAGATCGTTCCCGTATCTCCAACCTGGCCTCCTCTCTCTGCATAGAAAGGAGTATCTTCAAGCACAAGGCTGGCCTTTTGCCCCTCAGAAACAGAGGTTGCAAGAGCGCCTTCCGCCAGTATGCGGGTTATGGATGTATCCTGTGTCAATTTGTGATAGCCTACAAAGCATGTGGTACCAAGATCAAGTTTTACTTCCCGGACTGTTCTGCCGGCGGAAAAACGGTGGCTGGCTTTGGCTCTTTCACGCTGCGCCGACATTTCTTTTTCAAACCCTGCCATATCAATACCCAGGCCTTTTCGTTCTGCGATCTCGCGTGTTAGCTCAACCGGGAACCCGAAGGTATCGTAAAGCTTGAAAATATGCTTGCCGCTCAATGTTTTTGTATCGGAAAGGGCGTTTTCAATCATTTTATCAAGGAGTTCTATTCCGGCAGTAAGTGTTTCATTGAAGCGTGCTTCTTCGGCATCGATAACATCAAACACCAGTTTTTGTTTCTCTTTAAGTTCCGGATATCGGGAACTCATCAATTTGACGGTAGCTGCAGCAATCCGGGTAAGAAACGGCTCCTTGAGACCGAGACGCCGCCCGTATAAAGCCGCCCGCCGTATAAGGCGGCGCAGAACGTATCCGCGGCCGTCACTGCCCGGCATAACACCATCGGCAATCAGGAAACTTATTCCCCTGCCGTGTTCGGCTACTACTCTGGTAGCCATGTCTGCTTCTTCGTTGTCGCCATATCTGGTTCCGGCAAGGCTGGAAACCTCGGCAACCAGTGGTTTTAAAAGATCAGTTTCGAAAATGGTCTTTTTTCCCTGCACAACGGCTGAAATCCGCTCAAGCCCCATGCCGGTATCAATACTGGGTTTTTCCAGGGGCTTTCTATTGCCGTTTTTATCCTGGTTATACTGGATAAAAACCAGGTTCCATATTTCCACGAAACGCGAGCATCCACAGCCAGGGTTGCAACCCGGTTTAAGGCAGCCAGAATCCTTTCCGTAGTCATAGTGTATTTCACTGCAGGGGCCACAGGGGCCCGCGTCACCGGGAGGTCCCCAAAAGTTATCTTTTTCTCCCAGGCGCACTATACGGTTGGCAGGAATGCCTTTTGACCTCCATAGTTCAAAAGCCTCGTCATCATCGGTAAAAACGGTTATCCACAGTCTTTCTTCCGGTAAACCAATCACCCGGGTGACATACTCCCAGGCGAAATCAATGGCTTCCGGCTTGAAATAATCCCCGATGCTGAAATTGCCCAGCATTTCAAAGAAGGTGCAGTGGCTGGTATCTCCGACCGATTCAATATCGGTGGTGCGAAAGCATTTCTGACAGGAGGCCAGGCGGCGTGACGGAGGTGAATCCTCTCCCAGAAAATACGGCTTGAACTGTACCATGCCTGCAGTGTTTAACAGTAATGTCGGATCGTTGTGGGGAACAAGAGAAGAACTCGGCATAACTTTATGTTTCTTGCTTTCAAAATAGTCCAGGAAAGCTTTTCTCAGTGATTCTCCGGTCAACAGCCTCTCCTTCAATGGTAAAATTGGGTTAACATACAGATTATAGCCTCAGTATTTACCGGCAGGCAAGGAGGGGGCTAACCTCAGGCAGTGAGCGGCATTAAATGGCCGGCTTCAGTCAGCGCCAGCGCCAGAAAGAAGGCATGAATAACACCAGGATGGTGAAAACCTCAAGGCGGCCTGCCAGCATAAGTAAAATCAGGACGGCTTTGCCCGCGAAGGGGATAAAGGCATAGTTTTCAACTGCTCCCACCATACCGAAGCCGGGGCCGACGTTGCCTATACAGGCAACTACAGATGAAATTGCCGTAACAGGTTCAAGCCCGATTGCGCTCATCACCATGAAACCGGCAGCAATAAGTACGATATAAAGCAACGCCAGGCTGATGATACGGGATACGATATTGTCCGGGAGGGGGTTTTCCTCCACTTTAATCGGGATTACGGTGTTGGGTTTGAATACCATCAGCAGGCGGCGGTAGATATATTTGGACAGCACAACGATGCGTATTACTTTCAAGGCACCACCGGTTGAGCCGGCACAGCCACCAATCACCATCAGAACCAGAAGTATTGCCTTGGAAAAGGTTGGCCAGAGGTTGAAGTCGGTGGAGGCATATCCGGTGGTTGTCATGATAGAAGCAATTTGAAAAGTACCGTAACGGAATGCTTCTCCCGGGGACAAGCCCATCTGCCCCAGCAGGTTAAGGCTGATGATTGTGCCGCTGAGAAACAGAATGGCGATATAAACCCTGAATTCGGCATTTTTAAAAAGGCGTTTTGGCTGGCGCTTGAAAAAGAGGAAATAGTAAAGGCCGAAATTTACTCCCGCCAGAACCATAAAAACCGTGACGATAGCTTCAACCCAGACATTGTTATACGAGGCTATGCTCAGATCTGTAGGCGCAAATCCTCCGGTTGGCATGGTGGTCAGGGTGATGTTGGCAGCATCAAAGGGCATAAGCCCGGCAAATCTGAGCAGTATATATTGCACAATTGTCATGCCAAGGTATATCAGCCAGAGAACCTTGGCAGAGTCTCTGATGCGGGCGGTTAGCCTTTCACCGTGTTGCGAACCGGGCATCTCAGCCTCGATCAAATGGGCAGAACCCAGGCCGAGAACCGGAAACAGGGCGACGAAAAGCATTATTATGCCCATGCCGCCCAGCCATTGGGTGATGGACCGCCAGAGTAATATTCCCTGATACTGGGTTTCTATCGAAGTGAAAATGGTAGCTCCGGTAGTAGTAAAGCCGCTCATTGCCTCAAAATAGGCATCAACGTATGATGGCACGGCCCCGGATAAATAGTAAGGCAAGCTGCCAACCGCAGAGGCAATTATCCAGCCTCCGGCAACCAGCAGTATGGCTTCACGGATAGAGAGCTTCTGTTTTTTCTCTGATGCCGTAAGAAATCTTGTTAACCCCCCAATCATCAGGCAAAAGACTGCAGAACTGATAAAAGCCACTGCTCCGCCACTGCCCGTTATCAGGGAATACAATAAAGGTATCAGCATGGCAATACCGACACCTATCACAATCAGACTAAGATAATGAAGGACAACCTTTAGCTTCATGACCGCTACTTAAACAGCTTCTCCACAGCGTGGATAGAGTTTATGGGTGAGGCGATAATGACATGGTCTCCGGTCTCCACCGTGGTTTCTCCCGGTGGTAAAAACACATCATTCCCCCTTGCTACAGCTATCATAACCGCTTCCGGTGGAAGGCCAGCTTCACTTAATTTATGATTCGTGATAGGAGCAGTCGGGCTTGCCAGAAACTCTACAGCTTCCATTTTGTCTCCTTCCAGGTAAGCGGTGGCTATTGCTCCGCCGTGAAGCACAAAACGGGTTATTTCATCAGCAGCCAGCAGTGTCGGCAATGCAGCTACGTCTATTCCCATTGCCTCTGCAAGCGGGATATAGGCTGCATTGTTAATAATAACCAGAGAACGCGGCACCCCCAGCTTTTTTGCCAGCAGGGCGCTCAGAATATTGAGTTCATCGTTGAAAGTGGTGGAAACATAGGCATCTGCGGAAGGTACTCCGAGTTCAGTCAGAAAATCCCGGCTGGTGCCGGAACCTTTGATAATTTCCA
>JAQWDO010000060.1 GCA_028705415.1 Dehalococcoidales bacterium | reverse complement strand
AGAATTGCGATAGATGTATCAAAACGCTTGAGGGCCGGTTTTTAGCCCCCGAAAATATTGACCGGTGCCGAAATTTTTAATTTAAAACCTGTTGTTTAAAGTATTGATTGCAGCAAACAAGCCCCTGTTGGCCGACTATGACTGGTGCTTGTCATTTAGGGCTTCCAGCGGCTAATTTTTCTTTTACAACAGCCTCAACATGGGTGTAGTTGTCCGGTGTGCAAAAAACTGCAATTTTCTCGGCAAATCCTCCCCATACCAGGATGGTGTTTTGATTTGGGTAATACCTCGCCTTGCGGATATTTACCCATTTGATCTTTACCACCTGCCTGGCGTTTGCCATCATCCCGGTACCTACTGCAGATGGCCTGCCGGAGATGAGCCCCAAAATGATTAAGGTCCTGTTTATTATGCTGTTACGTTTGGCATGCTTTTCTTGAGTATAGTTGGTGATGCCATCGTCATCAATGATGAACCCCGGAGCATACTTGCCGCCGTATACTACCAGAATAAGAATAATACTTAACAAAAATAGAAGGCCGATCATCCCCAGGGCATATTTAGCATCGGTACCTGCTACATTTCCCTTGCTCGCTATGAGAATAAAGGCAATCAAAATACCAAATGGTATACCTATAGCCAGCCCGGCATCACGTAAAAAGAAACGGTTTCTAAATATGGGGACATAAATCTCCCACTGCAACTTTTGCATATATGCCTCTCAACGGCCGGAGTAATATTTCAAAAATTATCCCATACGCTCAAGTACTTTTACAGCCGGTTTCTTTCCCTTCAAAACCATGGCAAAATTTTCAATCTTTTTATTAGTATAAGGATTCATGTCATGCCAGCGTGCAAGAAATTCTTCTTCTGCCAGCCAGGTATGGCGGGGTGACGCCGGGTCTTCAAAAACGATGATGTTATCTTTATACCCTATTACAACAGCATAATGGCCATCATCATAATCTGCCCGCCAGTCATCAAGGGTCATATACCTCTCAGACCAGGCCTGGACGAGAACAATAACCGGGTAACCTTCGTCAATATAGTTTTTTAGCTGTTCTATCGAAACACCTTCAGAGGCAAAGACGCTGAAACCTTTTTTCTCGGCAAGAACAATCATATGGGTATAGTTCGTCCCGTCATCATCTGTATCGAGTTCTGCCATGATCTCATCCAGACGCATCTCAACACCATAGTACTCCATCACAACCTGCAGCGCCGCTGCTCCGCAGTCAAAATCAAACGACTGCCTTACATTTCTCAGATTAATCATATGTGAGCTTCTCCCTGTTATCAATTAACTATCTTTATCATCCTGTATAAAGCCTCGGCAAAACTGCGCCTGAGCTTTTCCAGAGCAACAATGTCTACCTCGCCGTTTGGGTTGATATAGAGGTTCTGGTTAGTTTCCTGTAAAATCGCCGGTACTCGCCGGCCTGTTCTTTCCATGGAATTCACAGAGTGCATGCCGCAGATATGGCCATACACCTGGTGATATTTTGACTGGTTCACTGTTATCTTAACTCCGGGGAGCAGCTTTACCAGCTCACTGGCATAAGTTTTAATAAACACATCTGGGCAAAAACAGGTTAATTCTCCTTCGCTGGATACCTGGTAATTCATCAACTCTATCTGATTTGCCGCCACACCTCTGGCTGTAACTGTAGAATGCCCATCCAGCATGAATACCTTTCCACTGCATATCTGCTCACTTATATCTTGATGAAACTTGTCCAGGTATTTTCTGGCCAGCATCTCCCGCAGCTTGTCATCAGGCTCCAGCCCATGGCGATAAACTGGCTCACCGGAAACATCTGACAGCGGCACGCATGCATCTATATTTTGAGGGTGTCGATTTGCTTCAAGAATCAAGCTGCAATAGGGAAATTCCAAATGAGTATTATCCAAAAGGTCCCTAAAGTCATAAAGCCAGTCGGTATACCAATCGATATTTCTTGCCAGTTGTGGGAAATCACAGGATAATGAATCGGGAGATATTTCTGCCGGTACACGGAGCCCGCTATGAGGAACTACCACAAGTAACGTTTTTAGTTCCAATAACTCCTCCATTCACCAACAAGGGTTCAGGCAACCAGGAATAATCGCATACCGCTTAAGCCGAATTTTACCACGAAGTAACTATTAAATATATTATCATCTGGCTATCTCTGATAATTATATGGATTATGGGATAACATATGGCTCAAGGTGGAACACTCCCTCCGGGATTACATTTCAGAAAAATGGAGGAAAACGGGGCTGTGATATCACCAGGTAATACTTTTGAGTATATATTCTCCTTACAATACTAGATCTCAAATTGATATAATATTCCAGATCAACGAAGAGAACTTACAAACTAGAATATACACGGAGAGATTATGGAATCGTACACAAAAGAAGAACTGGCTGAAGCACTTCGAGCAGTATCTTCAATTATTAGCAAATGTGAAAAAGCTCAAGAAAAATTTCCAAGTGGAACCTCGCACCATACACTTCTTAAAAACAGGCTAAAAGCTATGTATATCTCAAAAGCATTTATAGCAGAGGAGCTTTCAAGAAAGGAATGATTGTTTGCTCCTGGAGCTTGTAGAGATAGTCCGATTCCAAATTTTTGTCTGCAACAATGGTAACGCAACGATGCATATTCGAGATGTGTTACATACTTGAAGCTCAGGTACTATCTATTGATATCCTAAGATGAAAAACTGAAGGAAAATGGAGCTGAGGGGACTCGAACCCCTGACTTCCTCCTTGCAAAGGAGGCGCTCTCCCAGCTGAGCTACAGCCCCAAGACTAGTGTATTATATCCAAATCATGCCCCTTCAGGCAATTTGAAGCTGAAGGTCATTGCTTAAGCGCCAGTTCAATCTCCGGGATGGACAGCTCACCGGCCAGTTCTCCCTGCAAAATTAAGTCCTTGGCCTGGTGAAAGTCAGCTGAAGTATAGTCGCGGGTGTCCGGATTAATCACGACATTGGCTCCCTTAAGACTTTTAATGACAGTCTTGGCATTAGTTATGTCAATCACATGCGTCATCACATCGAATATGCCGGGTTGTTTTACTTTTTTTGCGGCAGCCTTCTTTTTCCTGCTCTTCAAAGTTGGTATCACATTGACACCTATAACTATATCCGCCCCCATTTCCCTGACAACGTTGACAGGCACCTGGTTAATCAGGCCGCCATCTACAAGGAAGCGCCCATCCCGTTCTACCACTGAAAATACAATCGGAATGGAAATACTCGCTCTTACTGCTTCCAGCACTGAACCTTTGTTGATAATAACTTCTTCCCCTGTGTAAAGATCACAGGCCACACAGGCAAACGGGACAGAGAGTTCTTTAAAATCTACATCTCCGATAATCACCTTGAGCAGTGATTTTATTCGATTACCACTGATAAAACCACCATGGGGAATGCCAACATCTGCCAGGCTTGCCCAGTCCCTGACTCCCATACTGAGAGCCATTTCTTTTAAAGCATCCGGGCTTGTTCCCTTTGCATAAGCAGCTCCTGCTACTGCCCCCGCGCTGGTTCCGGCTATATAGTCAATTTTGATACCATTGGCTTTAAGCGCCTTTAACACGCCGATATGAGCAAGCCCTCGTGCGGCTCCGCCTCCCAGAGCCAGGCCTATTTTCTTATTCGCCATCATTTTTAATCCTCCTGCAGAAAACCAGCCTTACCAGAGGTCCTCAAGGCTATCATTATCGACTTCATTTTTCGGAGAACTTAACTCCTTATAGGATTCCGGCGTGCCATAATCCCGCGGCCGGAAGGCAACCGGCATGGGTACCGCATGCCCAAATATCAATGCCTGCTGACGGGAAGCTAGTTTGGCCAGTACCGATTTGAGCGCGCTCTTCCCGGACATCCCAGCCAGTACGGAATCGATATCCCGTTCGCTATCCAGAAGGCAGGTAATCTTGGTGCCCAGCTGGCTCATTACCTCTTCATCTATACCGCTGGGACGCTGGTCAATCACCAAAAGGGTTGCATTGTACTTTCTCATCTCCCGGGCGATGGTACCAAAAATTGTCTGACCAGCCACAGCGGGGTTTAAAAACTTGTGGGCTTCCTCAATGGTAATCACCAGCGGTTTGGGTTGGGGTTTGTCTTCAGCCATGGCTCGTTCGGTTTTGTACTGGTAACGCTCGTATATCCGCCGGGTTAAAAGATTGGCTACCAGTATATAGGTTGTAATATCGCGGAAACGCCCGAATTCGAGCACGACATGTTTTCCGTTCTCAAGATACTCCAGTACCTTGTCAACAGCTCGCTCCTTTACCTGTGGACTGGTAAAGGAAAGGTTGCAAATATTTCTCAATCCACGTTTCAGGTTATCGAATGTAGCTTCATGGATATTCAAGCTGCGAATAATTTCCCCGCTTTCTTCTTCATCTTCAAGCTTCATGGTTTCTTCAATCCACCTGCTGCCATAACGCTTTTGCAGCTGATAAGTAGCAGATACTGCCTGATCGGTGAGATTCAAGGTCTGGCGGAGAAGGGTTATATCTTCCGGCTTGATTTCATCGTAACCAATTTTTACCACAAAATCTGTACTTACTCCCCGGTCCAGTGAATTCTTTTCATCAAGAGTGAAAACGGATACCAGGGAAGGGAAAAGCTGCTTCAATCCCTTCACGGGCCCGGCATTCTCCCGGGTACCCTTCCAGCCATATTCGCTGTGCATATCAAACACCAGGTTGACCGCCGCACCGGACTGCAAAATTCCGGCGAGCAGCAAGCGGGTTAAAAAGGTTTTGCCGGTACCACTTTTGCCGAATACCCCGTTTGACCGTCTGACGAACTCCGGCAGATCAAGGCAAAGCTTGACCTCCATATCCAGCGGGTTGCCGATAGAAAAATTTTCCTTGCTTTCTTTTCCGAATACAAGTTCGATATCGGCCTCATTTGCCAGCAGCACCGGGGAAAAATGGCTGGGGATGGATTTAACCGGTTGAGGGCCATCCAGAAGGCTTTCATCGCCCCCGATGGTCAGGTAGGGAACTACCTGTATGGTTCCATAAGTAGCCGTACCGGAAAGAAGCCCTGAAATAAACGGATCATTGGCAACAGAGGGAGATTGCAAAATACCTGCATCGGTAACTTCCAGCGATATGTCATTTATCATGCCAAAAAACCGCCGCGATTTTCCCTGAATGGTTACCAGGTTGCCAACGGTTATCTCTTCTACGCTCACATCGTTTTCCAGCCGTGCCTGTATCCCCTGGGCAAGCGAGCCCGCTATTATAATGCCCAGCTTTTTATTCGCATATGTATCCATTATTTCAACCTCGCAAGAATCGCTCTCAAACGCTGGTAATCACCGCTGTACATTTCGGCAAGTTTTCTGCCCGCACGATTGTAAAAATCAGATTCCGTACCATGGCAAGCGCCCATCACCCGGAGGCAGGCAGCAATTAATTCTTCTACCGGAACCTCGCACTGTGACCCGGCAAGCAATATCAGAAACTCCAGAGACTGGCTGAAACGGGTT
>JAQWDO010000059.1 GCA_028705415.1 Dehalococcoidales bacterium | reverse complement strand
ACGTTTAAGACCAATACTGATGACAGCTCTTACCACGATTTTTGCCATGTTGCCACTTGCTATAGGTATTGGTTCCGGAATAATGATGACCGCAGAACTGGCGGTGGTGGTGATTGGCGGACTGGTAAGCTCAACCGCGTTAACACTTTATGTAATACCGGTGATATACAGCCTGGTAAACCGGGACAACAGCAAAGAATCAAAAAAGGTCTAATTCTCAACCACGAGGGGGCACAAAAGTGCCCCCTCGTATAACTATTCCTGTCCTTCTTCAGATTGCTTGAACAGCGCTTTTTCGCCTGATGCCCTGTTTCCAGTTATAATAAAAGACGATAAACCCATGCTCAATATAACCGATATTTCCAAATCATACGGATCCCGCGAGCTTTTCAGCGGGGTCAACCTCTCTGTTGGTGCCAATGAACGCATTGCGCTTATCGGGCCTAACGGCTCCGGCAAAACCACATTGTTTGATATTATAGCCGGAAAAGCTTCACCGGACTCCGGCACGGTGTCACTGCGAAAAGGGGCTACATTGGGTTATCTGCACCAGGAGGAATACCCTGCTTCAAGTCATAGCCTCCTGGAAGAAATATGCCAGTCCTGCGATAGCCTTAACTCTCTTGATACCAAGATCAAGTTGTTGCAGGAAGAGCTGGCTGAAGAAAGAAATGAAGAGTCTGTTTCCGCTTTGTTAAAACGGCTTGGCATCTTGCAGGAACTATATGATTCAAGGGGCGGCTATGATTCTGAACATGAAGCAAAGATCATACTTTCCGGGCTGGGTTTCAGCGAAAGTGACTTTCAGCGCAGGCCAAACGAATTCAGCGGCGGCTGGCAAACCCGGATACAGCTTGCCAGGCTGCTTTATATAAATCCGGATATCCTTCTCCTGGATGAGCCTACCAACCATCTCGACCTGGAAACACAACAGTGGTTTGAAGCTTATCTCAAACGTTACCGGGGCGCCATAATGCTTACTTCCCATGACCGGGCTTTTTTAAACAATGTTGCCGAAAAAATAATTGCAATTGAATCATCTGGGCTGATTTTTTATCACGGCAGCTACGACAGTTATGTGGTTGATCGGCAAAAAGACATAGCAACCCTGCAGGCCACAGCAAAAAAGCAGGAGGAGAGCATCAACCGCCAGATGCGCTTTATCGAAAGGTTTCGCGCCAAAGCCACCAAAGCCACTCAGGTACAAAGCCGTATCAAACAACTGGAAAAAATAAAAGTGGTCAAGGTCCCGCGTATTACAAAAAAAATCCATTTCTCTTTCCCGGAACCGCCTCGTTCCGGACGTGTGGTAATCGAGCTAAAGAATATAGGCAAGTCATATAACTCTCACCTGGTTTATCAACAGCTCAGCCTTATTCTGGAAAGAGGGGATCGAGTCGCTATAGTCGGCGTAAACGGCGCGGGTAAATCCACTCTCCTGCGCATAATGGCAGGCGTGCTGGATTTTGAAAGTGGATGCCGCATTCTGGGTTATAACGTAGAAACCGCCTATTTTGCCCAGCACTATATAGAAACACTTAATCCGGAACTTACCCTGCTGCAGGAACTGAGAACCGTAGCACCAGATGAACCGGAACAAAAGGTCCGGGGGTTGCTGGGAGCTTTCCAGTTTACCGGAGATGACGCTGATAAAAAAATCGGGGTGCTTTCCGGTGGTGAAAAAACCCGTGTGGCAATTGCCAAAATGCTTACCCGCCCGGCAAATTTCATTCTGCTCGATGAACCAACAAATCACCTGGATATACCTTCCCGTGAAATTCTGGCAGACGCCCTTAATGCCTATAAAGGAACCCTCTGTCTGGTAACTCACGACCGCACTCTTATCCACGATACTGCCAACAAGATTATTGAAGTTGCAGACGGTGGGATCCGGGTTTTTAAGGGCAATTACAACCAGTATCTGGAACAAAAAGATATGAGTGATCCAGATGGTGATAATAATGGACTTTTAAGTAAACCGGACAAGCCTGCAGCAACAACCACAAATACACGGCGGGAACTGAAAGCAAAGGAAGGAGAACTTCGCAATCAGCTTCACAGAGAGATAACTCCTGTAAATGAGCAAATTGGGGAGGCAGAAACAGAGGTTGAGTCTGTAACAAATCGTCTTAGGGAAATCGAATTGATTATGGCTGATCCTTCACATTACGAAAATTCCAGAAACGTAGTTGATATCAATATTGAATACCAGGAACTCAAGAGCCGCTTAACCCGTCTCACTGACCGTTGGAGCGTACTGATAGAAAAGGCAGAGGAAATAAAGGAAAGATACCGCCTCGCCCGGGAAGAGTTGCAGTAAAACCCCGGAAGCCACAGTTCAAGTCAAGCCCGGGTACTTAACTGATACCGGTAAAACATTACATCGATTTCTCGATGTATTTTACAAAATCATCAACCGTCACCAGTTGCTTCATCACTTCCTGGTCTACGTTTAGTTCAATATCAAGCGCGCTCTCAAGGGCTATGAATATCTGCACCCAGTGAAAGGAATCCGCCTTGATATTCTTCAACAGGGTTTCCGGTGTAATATCCTGTTCAGCGGTTCGGGTAACCCTGGCCACACTTCTTCTGAATTCTTCGTATACTGACATATTTTCTCCGTCTATTGGTTAATTTGGTTCCGGTTTGACTGAACCCGTTCCAGTTCTTTGCGCAGGGTGCCTGCAAGATCGGATTCTATGGCAGTAATAACCTGCCGAAAAGTACCGGCTATCTGTTCCGCCCGGCTGCCGCCATGCGCAATTGCCGCTATGCCGTTAACCCCCCACAAGGGCCCTCCACCCATTACCTCGGCAGGACTCATCAGCCTGTATATTTGCCTGCCAATATTTTCAACCATATCATCGGGCAATTTTTCGTTTAATTCGGATGTAAGCCATTTACGGATTGTCCTCCCCAGGCCTTCGGAATACTTCACCAGGATATTTCCGATAAAGCCATCACAGACAATGACATTCGCTCTCCCGAATGGTATATCCATTCCTTCAACATTTCCGATAAAATTAAGCCCGCTTTGTTTCAGCAAAAGATAGGCTTCTTTTGCCTGTTCGTTGCCTTTCCCCTCTTCGGAACCCACATTCAACAACCCTACTGTAGGATTTTCAATGCCAAGAAACGTGCGGGCATATACTACACCAACGACTGCCAGATCTACCATCTGATAAGGCTGGCATCCTACATTTGCGCCCAGGTCCAGAACAACCGTGTTGGGGGACAGCCCCAAAAAAGGTCCGCCGGCAACCGGCCTCTCAATTCCAGGCAGTGTGCCGAGATAACGTGCCGCAGCAACCATCATTGCTCCGGTAGAACCAGCGCTGATAACCGCATCCGCTTCGCCATCCTTGACCAGCCGGGTTGCCAGGGCAACCGAACTGTTGGGTTTTTTCATAACCGCAAATGCCGGTTCTTCCCCATCCTCTATTTTCTGGACCGCCTCAACAACACGAATAGATTGAACGCCCGCTCCGCAGCCAGACAATTCTTTTTCTATGGCTGACCTGTCTCCTACCAGGATTACCTCAACACCATATTCCCGAGCAGCCATCACTGAACCTTTAACAGTTTCTGGCGGGCCATAATCGCCCCCCATGGCGTCAACAGCAATGCGTATTTTCCTTCTCTGTTTATTGGTATCCATAAAAATCAATCCTCCAACTGGATGTTTTGACAGCAAAGTTACCAGCTGTGCTCAATAGCGCTTTCACTGCATACCATCTGGCAGGTAACACCGCCATTTGTATTACGGCAAGTTTCAATCCCGGGGCACAGCACCGGCAACCTCTTCCGGGCTTCTTCTTTAACCTCTGCTACCATATATCCATTGCGCTGTACGAGTTTAAATAATCCTGCAGGGCAGACCTCTACGCACTTTCCGCATCCATTACACAACCCCTCATCCAGACTAATAAAATAACTGCCAGTGCCATCATCATAACCATATTGCATTTTAGCCCGTGCGGAAGGCAAGACAGACTTATCCCTGGCAAAAATGGCAGCACCGAGAGCCCCGCAAAGCTGGGGATCATCACAAAGCAGGGGCTCCAATTGCACCTTACCGGCAATCTTTGCCACCAATCCGCTGTTTTTTGAAATTCCACCGGTGATAGCAAAGTCTGATTCAAGCTGTACCCGCTTCAACAGGTTGAACGAGCGTGATGCAATTGCTTCATGAAGGCCTGCCAGAATATCTGCCCTGGCAACACCATTTCTTAAATGCCTTATAGCTTCCGTCTTGGCAAAAACAGCACAAATGGTGTTGAAGGGAATTTCACTGGTTGAACCAAGAGAAACCGTACCAATCTCGTTGAGCGGTATATTTAGTACTTCGGCTATCATTTCCAAAAACCTGCCTGTTCCCCCGGCGCACTTGTCGTTCATAACAAAATTGGTTACATTGCCTTTGCCATCGCAGTTGATAGCCTTGCAGTCCTGCCCGCCCATGTCCAGAATGGTTCGAACGGTCGGGAAATACCAGTTAATTCCTCTAGCGTGAGCACTTATTTCTGAAACATTTTCATTTGCATAGGGAACAAGCACACGGCCATATCCGGTTGCTACCGTATAATCTATGTCTTCAGAACCGATACCGGTTCCTTCCAGCAATTCCTCCAGCAGCTTCCGGGAGGTTTTTACACTTTCTGCGCCGGTATCACGGATTACCGAAGATATGATTTTATCATCCTCAAGCAAGACTGCTTTGGCCGCCCTGGACCCAATATCAACACCGGCGTACATCATCACTGAATCCCCTTTTGTATTTCTTCCTCAGCCAGAACAGCAGCCCCGAGGGCAGCAACAAAAACAGGGTCTTTCGGCACGAAGATTCTTTGTCCGAGCTCATTTTCCAGAGTTTCCACTAAACCGGTATTAAGTGCAACTCCCCCGGACACAGCCAGATTCTCACCTGCACCTATTCTTTTGCACATTGTTTTAATGCGGCTGGATACCGAAAGATATATGCCAAGAATAATATCCGGCATGGGGGTTGGTGGAACACGATGAACATGGCTTATTACTTCCGATTCGGCAAATACGGCACAGGTGCCGGTAATTTCTGCGCCCTTCTTGGCGTTTCGGGAAAGCTCTGACATTTCCTCAAAGCTGAGCTTCATCAGCTTCGCCATCTGTTGAAGAAATATCCCAGTGCCCGCCGCACATTTATCATGATTTGCCCAGTCTGTCACACGCCCTCTGTCGTTTATCTTGACCACTGTAGAACTTTCAGCCCCGATATCGATAACCGCCCTGATGGCTGGATCATGCCAGGAAATCCCCCTTGCCAGGCAGGTGGTAATAGCCTTGGTACGATTGGCAAAGCTTACTGCTTTACCTCCGGCACCGGTGGTGATTACACATTTTTCAGGGCTATCATCGGCACCGGCTTTTTCCAGAGCTCCAGTCATTGCCACCAGTGCAGATGTTTCTGCTTCGTCCAGAGTATTGCTTACCTCCGAGGCAAGCAACTGGCCTTCATTCATAACTACCGCCTTGGTCGTAAGGCTTCCAATATCGATTCCAACAGCTAGCATTTTTTCCTATCCCCAGTATTATTAACGGTCTTCAAGCAACTCGAGGAATCTTTCCATTTTCTCTCTTACTTCATCTTCGGAAGTCACCGTCTGATCTACCACATCGCAG
>JAQWDO010000058.1 GCA_028705415.1 Dehalococcoidales bacterium | reverse complement strand
TCTTTCAAATGGTTGAAACCGTGGTTAACCGGGCCGAAAAAAACTTTTAACATCATATTTAACATATAGGCAGCTGCGAACAGAATACCGGTAAGGGAAATAATGGCAATTGGTTTTGCCAGGGGCACTCCAGCAGAAAAAGTTCCCAGGTAAACCGAAATTTCTGCTACAAAACCGCTGGTTGATGGCACGCCCATTGCCCCCATGGCAGCTATGAAGAAAAGCCCGGCCAGTAATGGCATCTGGCGAGCAAGGCCGCCAAATTTGCTGATCTGCCTCTCGTTGGTATTGTGTATCAATATCCCGGCAGATGCAAACAGCATTCCGGTTATCAGCCCGTGGCTGATAAGCTGCAGGCAGGCACCGGTTAAGCCCGCTTCGTTTAAAGAAAACAACCCGAGGAGGACAAAACCCATATGGCTTATCGAAGAATATGCAATCAGGCGTTTAATATCGGTTTGCTTTAGAGTGATAGCCCCGCCATATACTATGTTGATTACGCCCAGAACCAAAAACAACGGGGCAAAGCGCTCTGCTTCAGATGGAAACAGGCCCAAACAGATTCTGAAAATGCCGTAGCCGCCCATTTTAATCAGGGCACCGGCCAGCATGATACTGGCGGCAGTGGGGGCATCGGTATGGGCATCAGGCAGCCAGGTGTGAAAAGGAAACACAGGGAGTTTTACCGCAAAACCAACCAGCAGCAGCAGGAAAATTCCTGCCAGGGGGATTCCCCCGGCCAGTAATGCAAGATCTGCGCTGTACAGTTCGGGAATGCTGAAAGTTCCGGCTGTAAAATACAGCATCAGGATTCCGGCCAGCATAAAGGCGCTGCCGAAAAGTGTATATATCACATACTTGGTGGCAGAGTACTCTTTGCGGCCGCTGCCCCAGGTTGATATCAGAAAATACAGGGGGATTACTTCAATTTCCCAAAACAGGAAAAAGAGCAGAAGGTCAAGGGAAGAAAATACACCCAGAATACAGCTTTGGAGCAGGAGAAGCCAGGCAAAAAATGCCTTTGGCCGGTGATCCACGCTCCAGGAGGCAAGAACGGCAATAAAAGAGAGAAAAGAAGTAAGGGCCACCATGGCAAGGCTCAGGCCATCAAGGCCGACGTGGTAGCTGGCATTTATTGCCGGTATCCATTGCGCTGAATCCGTGAACTGGAAACCGCCCGAAGAACGGTCATAGGCAGCAAACAGATAGCAGCTCAGAGCCAGCGTGATCAATGTAAAGACCAGGGCAACCCAGCGGACCGGACGTGCGTTTTTAAAAGGCAGCAGAGAAAGAATTAATGCTCCCAAACCGGGTAAGAATATTGTTAATGAAAGAATTCCCAAACTACCTTCCTTCTAGCTGATTATTACCATCATGAGGACCAGTATGGCTAACCCCGCCGCGAAAAAGAGCAAATAGGTTTGAAGCCTGCCGTTTTGTGCCCGGCGTACAAAACTGCCGGTTGAGCTGGTCAGACGTGCTATGCCATTAACTGCTCCGTCGATTACCCTCTC
The DNA here is from genome assembly GCA_028705415.1 of Dehalococcoidales bacterium. Classification (GTDB taxonomy): domain Bacteria; phylum Chloroflexota; class Dehalococcoidia; order Dehalococcoidales; family CSSed11-197; genus CSSed11-197. The sequence goes on along the minus strand of JAQWDO010000058.1, from coordinate 4,205 downwards.
ATCCAGTTTCTCAAAGAAACTGAATATCCCCTTATTTAATAATTTGTTGCCAATGATAATATTATAAATTTCGTCAAACCAGTATTTGTTTATGAAGAAAAAGTAGGGCAGGGCGAATCTGGAGGAAATTCTCTCCGCCGAAAACCATCTTTTAACATATATTGCCCATGCAAGGAATATACCGGCCGCAGCCATCAGCAGGGAAATCCATGTCAGCGAATGGGTAAAGACGCCGAAAATTCCGGTAGTCCATGCGTGTTTTGTGCCATCGTCCAGGAGAGAATCAATGGCCCCGGTAGCATTCAGCCACCCGGCGCAAACAGCCAGAACAGCCATAACAAGCATGGGCAGCAGCATAGCGGCTGAAGATTCATGGGGCTTGCTGCGGCCCCTGTAACTGCCTCCGAAGGTCGTAAACACCGCTCTGAACATGTAGAAGGCAGTGATAAAGACTGTTAACAGTGCAATGGCAAACAGCACTGGTTGCCCTTCAAGCGCGGCAGCCAGAATCTCTTCCTTGCTGAAAAAACCGGCAAGCGGCCATATGCCAGACAGGCTTAAAGCTCCAATAACGAAGGTAATGCAGGTCCATGGCATATAACGGGCAAGGCCTCCCATGTTGCGCATGTCGAGGGTGCCGGTCGAATGGTTGACAGACCCGGCTCCCATAAAAAGAAGGGCTTTGAAAAAAGCATGGGTGAACAGGTGGAACAGGGCAACTCCCGGCCCGCCAAGCCCGATGCCAAGCATCATGTATCCAAGCTGGCTAATCGTGGAATAGGCAAGTACCTTTTTTATATCCCACATGACCAGTGCTATGGTTGCCGCCAGTAAAGCAGTGATCCCTCCCACAATTGCTACGGTAGACAGCGCTGTCTCGGAATACTCAAAGAGGGGGAACATTCTGGCTACCAAAAATACACCGGCTGCTACCATTGTGGCGGCATGTATCAGAGCGCTGACGGGGGTAGGGCCTTCCATGGCATCCGGCAGCCAGGTATGCAGAGGGAATTGGGCTGATTTACCCATAGCCCCAAAGAATATTCCAAGGGCTGCCCAGGTTATTGCTGCGCTGGACACAATTCCGGAGGCTGCAGCCTGGTGGATTCCTTCTATCGAAAATGTACCGGTGGAACTGAACAGGATAAGAATTGCCGCCAGGAAACCGAAGTCTCCGATCCGGGTAACAAAGAATGCCTTTTTTGCCGCACTGGCAGCTTTCGGGCGGTGAAACCAGAACCCTATCAGGAGATATGAGCATAACCCCACCAGTTCCCAGGCCATAAACATAACAAGCAGGTTGTTGGACATAACCATGAAAAGCATGGCAAAGGTAAACAGGGAAATAAAGGAAAAGTAACGGTTAAGGGCGTTATCTCCACGCATGTAACCGATTGAATATATCTGAACAAGAAGGCTCACTGTGCTTACAACCACCAGCATGATGGCAGTAAGCGGATTGATAAGGAGCCCGATATCGACAGTGATAGCATTGCCGGAGGAAAACCAGTTAAAACCATCCAGTGAACTGGTTCCAGGCGCAGAAAGCATGCTTATTCCGGTCCAGAGTGACAAACCGAAGGACGCGGCAGTTGCACTTACAGACAGCAAGGCTGCGAAGCCGGATTTTAAACGTAAAACACGCAAACCCAGAAATACAATCCCGAAAGCTGCGAGCGGCAGTCCGGGTATCAGCCAGAATACTATTTCAGGTATATTACTCATCATTTACCATTTGAGAAAATCTGTCTTTTCTGTATCAACAGTCTGGCGCTTGCGGTATAAAGCAAGAATAATCGCCAGGCCTATGGCAACCTCGGCAGCTGCTACGATGATAATAAATATGGTAAACAACTGGCCGCCAAGCTGCAGGGGAGTTATAAAGCGGGAAAAGGCCACCATGGCAACATTTACTCCTGCCAGCATAATCTCGATGCACATCAGAATGACTACAGCGTTTCTTTTGATAATTGCACCTGTCAGGCCAATACAAAAAAGCAAGGCGGACAGGATTAAATAATGCTCAAGTCCCGGCATTAAGCTATTCCTCCTCCTTGAGAAGTACTATTGCTCCAATTATGGTGACCAGGACAAGCAGCGCTGCCAGCTGTATCAGGAAGATAAACCCCTCGTTGTTAAACAGAATAGTAGCCAGCGCTCCGGTAGTGGATTCGACAGGGGAGGATGGAGAAAGCAGCCAGGAAGCGCTGCTTGATACCATGATAATCGCAGCTGCAAGAATACCAGTCACTGCCAGTGCGGGCAGGCCAAGCATGTTTGACGGGCTGCCGCTGGTTATTTCGCGGGTAAGCATAATTGACATAATCATTAAAATGGCAACAGCGCCTACGTTGATGATAAGCTGTGCCGCTGCCAGGAAATCAGCGCTTAAAGTTACGAATATTCCTGCAATAGCAAAAAAGCAGAGAACCAGAAAAAGTACTGCGCGAAACAGATTTTTTTGCCAGATTACTCCAACTGCTGCAGCTACAGCCAGCAATGATAATACCCAGAATGCAATATGCATACCCATAAATTAACCCTTAAGCTCTCCCTTAATCAGAAGGGATTGCTCCGGCAGGATTTCCTCCAGTTCGGGGTGATTGTAAGCACTGGGCTCAACGGCTTCATTGAGAAGCATGTCTTTTTCGCCAAGAATGGTATCTTCCAGGAGGTAACCGGATCGTTCGTAACCGCGCCCCATGAAAAGGGCATTGAAATGACAGGACTCAACGCACAAACCGCAGTAAATGCAACGGCCGCCATCCAGCTGATAGGTGGTTACATTATACTGACCGCATTTCAGGCACCTGGAGGCTTCAGTTTCGGCAGTTATTTTATCCCAGCCAAGCTCAGCGCCATCAAAGGATGTTTTTCTCTTGTTGATGTCAATCATGGGGTACGCGGGCCGGTTTTCCATCAGTATAGTATCCTTTTCTGACTGTTGCCAGCAATCAGGAGGTGCCAGGATTTCAGAGATATCTCCATCCCCGCCCAGGGCACCGTCAATAGCGATTGCCGCCTTCCTGGCTCCGGCGATTGCTTCAATTATCGTTGCCGGCCCGGTTGCGCAATCCCCTGCTGCAAAAATCCTGTCAACGCTGGTCATCATACTTTCGTCAACTGCAATGTTGCCCTTCCTGGTTTCAAATTCGAAGCCTTCACCAAAGATTGGCTTCTGACCGGTAGCAGCGATGATGTTGTCAGCATGGATGAGAAACTGGCTGCCTTCAATGGGTTCAGGTTTTCGACGGCCGGTTTCATCAGGTGCGCCAAGCCGCATTTTCACGCATTCAAGGCCCAGCCGTTCATCTTCAGGGATGATCTTCACTGAGCCGGTAAGAATTATCAGCCTTGCGCCTTCGGCTTCGGCGTCTTTGATTTCTCCCTTGTCTGCCGGCATTTCCTTTCTGGAGCGGCGGTAGAGGATGCATACATCCTCTGCTCCCAAACGCAATGCAGTGCGTGCGGCATCCATGGCGGTGTTTCCGCCACCGATTACGATTACCTTTTTTCCCAGTTTAACCTGCTTGCCCATGTTCACTGGCTTTAAAAATTCCACACCGCCCAGTACCCTGGGGTCGTCTTCACCAGGTATATTCAACGAAACACTTTGGTGGGCGCCGATCCCAAGAAATACTGCTGAAAAACCCTGTTTTAAAAGATTGCAGGGGTCGCTGATGGTTGTGTTCATGCTGAAAACAGCCCCGGCGTTTTTAATTTCTTCGATATCTTTATCCAGCAGATGGCGCGGAAGACGGTAGCCGGGTATTCCTATCCGGGCCATTCCACCAGCTTCAGGCAGAGAATCGAATACTGTAACCCGGTGGCCTTTCCTCGACAGATAATACGCAGCTGTAAGGCCGGCAGGCCCGGCTCCAACCACGGCAACCCTGTGCCCGGTTGGAGGATGTGTTCGAATATTCAGCTTCCAGATTCCTGTATCGTTATCAACTGCATAGCGTTTAAGCATGCGGATTGCAATCGGTTCATCCAGCTCTCCGCGGGTGCAGGCTCCTTCACACGGATGAGCGCATACATATGCACAAACCACCGGAAACGGGATACGCTCCCTGACGACTGCCACTGCCTCCCCGGTTTTGCCTTCAGAAACGAGGTGGATATAACGAGCGGCATCTACGTTGGCAGGGCAGGTGGAAGTACACGGCGCTACAAGGCGTTTTTCCCTGGCCCCGGAAGTTTTA
>JAQWDO010000006.1 GCA_028705415.1 Dehalococcoidales bacterium | reverse complement strand
CTGGATATGCGGCGCCTTTCCAGAAGCAGGGTTTGTTCGCTGGCAAGTTTTTCTGAAAACTCCCGCTGTTTTCGCCATTCTCTGGCTACCATGCCTACCATCAGTGAAATAAAAGACATGACGCCAAGGGTAAGCAAATAATCGGGCAGGCCAAAATCAGAGACATGCTCAGGGGTTAGATAAACCCAGGTTAGCCTCATTATTCCACCAAAAATAATGTCCATAACCAGTGCGCCCCAGAGCCCCAGACGCATGGCAGCCTCCACGATAATCGGAGCGAAGGCCATGTATATCAGGTTTTGGCCGTCGTTTATTCCGGTGATAATCAGTGCCCATCCGGCCAGGAAATCCATCCCCAGCATGGTTATTCCCAGCACCTGTTGCCACCGGTGCTGGTTAATGCGCGAATTAAAAAAGAGGGCTAAAAGATTGGCAAGAGCAAGGCTGATGACTGCCGCCCAGATAAGGCCTTCCGAAAGCCAGCCGTAAAGCCAGGCGGTAAGAAGTATGGCTGGAATGTAAAGCCAACGCAAGAAAATGAGGACTCTCTCCAGTCTTCTGGTTTCAGCCTTTTGTTGCTCCATTTTTCTCATCAACGGCCTCCCTGGCTTCTTCTGCGCAAGGGTATTTTACCTCTTTAGGCGAATGGATGTTAAACAAGAGTATTGGGCCCCGGGGGCTCATGACAGTGGCAAAACGTTCCTGTTACCATTTTCACATAATTATAAGAAACGGAGACAAGGCTAACGATGAAGCGAAACAGGCTTAAAATGGTTCTGGTGTGTATATTATTTCTTTTACCTCTGGTTGTAACCGGATGTAAATCCGGGGCCGGCATGAAAGAAACAGTAAAAATCGTGATGGGGGATTATTTTGCCCATTACGTCCTTACCTATGCTATTGAAAATGGATTTGTAGATTCGGGTATCATAGATCTGGATATTACCTATGCTGCAGATTTTGCCCACAACACCGAGCTTTTGGGGGGTAATGCTCCTGTTGGAGAAATGAGTATCAGTGCATTTGCCAAAGCCAGTGAACAGACACGGCCTTCATTTAAAGCTGTAGCGGTGTTTGTGAATCACGAAGGAATGGAACAATCCCGGGGTGTCAGCGGTGTGTTTGTTGCTGAAAACAGCGATATAAGTACCCCACTCGATCTTGTCGGTAAAAAAATTGGAGTCACCAATCTTACCAATAATACCACTACGGTTTTTTTGGGGTTATGCAAAGATTTGTACCAGATAACCGAGGAGCAGTTTTCGTTTGTGGTTAAACCTCCGGTTATGTTAAGGGAGCTGCTGGCAAAAGGGGAAGTTGATGCAATTATTTTGGGCGGAGATCCTTCAATCGAGCTGTTTTACGATGATAATGTAGAACTGGTATATAACATCGATATCGCTTTTAAGGAAGAATACGGATTTTTCCCCTTTCCTGGCGTATGGGTTGTTGAAAGCGGTTTTTATTCTGAACACGGCGATATAGCAGGAGAAATACAGGATCTTATGTTGCGCTCACTCGAATACGGAGAAGAGCATCTTGAAGAACTGAGTGAGTTATATGCCCAGGAATACGGAGGCAGTGCTGATTTTTATGTCACGGTTTACCGCAATCACTACCGTATAGTTATGGCTCCGATTGGAAATGAAAGCATGAATGCAATTATGACCATGTTCAGATTCGCAAAAGACCGCGGGTTGATTGGAGAGATACCCGGGCAGGACATGTTTGTTCTCAAGTAACACACGCCTCCAGCAAAGATTGGTAAGCCTACTTGGTTTTGGGAAAACCTAGAGCAATAATGCCGAGAATATCCATCAAGCGGGGTATATTAAAGACGCTTTTGAGGCTGTCCTCCCATTGCCGGTTGACAGATTTACAAATTGTGCTCATTCCCAGGGAAGCTGAAGCAAGACGGATGGTGTGGATTGCATTGGCCATGTTTTTATAGTAAATGGCATCTCCGGCGCCGTCAGTCTGCAGGAAACTGGCACCAAGCACTGTGGCCTGAAAAGGCCGTCTGTCCCCCAGAACCAGTACATAAGCAGGAGCATTCCTGAAATAGCCGGTTTCAGATGAGGGGAAGTTTTTAAGGCTTTCTGACTGTAATGCCGAGCCACCTTCGCTTGAAAAAATCCTTTCTCTCCCAACCTTTTCTTGTACGATCAAAAATTCCCATGGCTGGGCATTTGCTCCCGACATTGTCCAGCGGGAGGCTTCGAGTATCCTGGTGATATATTCCTGAGGTACCGGGTTTTCTGCAAAGGCTGTCTCATTATAGGCGCTGTCCAATAAATTCAGATAATCAGAGAGCCTTTTAGCCGAATATGCGATATTTTCATTTTTTATTTTCTTCCGGCCTTCTGTTTTTAAGTAGTGAGGCTCTGTTATTTTTCTCAGGTTGTGGAGAAAATCAACAATATCTTCCTGGGTTCTGTACAGATCCATGTTATATTCTTCCTTGTGAACCATGTCCGCCATCTTCCTGCGCCTCGATTCCTCAGGTTGATAACCGGGATAACCCACTGCGATCAGTGTGTGTATATCAGTCAGCGCAGGAAGGCGCAAGATGCTCTTTATACTCGTGTCCCAGTTTCTGCCAACGCTGACCCATAACGAGCCCAGGCCCAGGATTGTTGTGGCCAATATCAAACTGAAGGTGGCAGTAGCCATATCGCGCATATAGAGGGCTTCTGCTCCACCCCTTTGATGGTAAAAGGCGTTAGCAACCTTTTCCTCGTCGTATGCCTTTCTGTTGCCGGTTGCCAGAATGAAAACCGGGGCATTCATAAAGGGAGGTTCTGCTTCAGCCTTTCTAAGAAAGGGCAGCCTCAAAGCATCAATACGGGTTTGCTCGATGTAGAAATTATCTTTATAGAATTCCTGCCAGGAATTAACAATTTGCCGCCTGTCCTGTTCTCTTTGAATTATTTGGAACTGGCAGGGTTTTACATCACAGGCTGCAAGTATCCTGTCTCCCGCTTCTAACAGGCTGTTTATAGTGCCAGTTTCCACCGCTGTTGTATCGAAGCGGCGCACGCTCACTCTATTGTGCAGTATATTTAACAGGTCGTCATAATTCATATATTCTCCGTAACATGCAGTTGAACTTAGTTATTAATAACAATGTGGCAGGAGGGCAGTCTACATTTTAAATCATTTAACAGTTGTATGGCATGGGCCCCGGGGGCTCATGACAAACACCCTGCGTGTTTGCTAATATTTGTAAGCCGGTTGGGTATTTGTCTGCCGGCTACACGCGTAATGAAACAACAACTTTCCAATAACGGCTCAACCAGCACATTGCGTGCATGGATAGAAATTCAGGAACTGCCCAAACATATTGCGCCGGTGTTTCGCATAATACTGGGCGGAGTGCTTGCCTGGTATGTAACCGGTAGTTTCGATTGGGCGGTTTTCGCCCTTACCCTGCTTTCGGTGTTTTTTATTGCTGATGGGTCCTTTATTTCAAACGAGTACTTTGATTATGAAACAGACAGCGCCAATGCTACACGCCTTGGCGGGGAAAACCAGAGTGTTACCAGTACCGGTGGCACACGGGTGCTGGTAAAAGGGCTTATCAAGCGCAAGCATGCTCTGGTTGCATCTATTATCTTCTTCCTGCTGGCAATGCCGGTGGGCATTATCCTCCAGTTTGTTTTTGGCACTGGCGCATGGACTATACCGCTGGGGGCGGCTGGGATACTCATCGGATGGTTTTATACTGCTCCGCCGGTAAAAGCGGCCTACCGTGGCCTGGGCGAAATATTCATGGCGCTGGCTTATTTTATTCTTGTGTTTACCATTTATTATACCCAGGCGGGATTGAGCTGGTTTCCGGTTGCGGTGGCTTCAACCCAACTGTTTGCTGTTCCTGCAATCAAGCTGCTTCGTGAGTTTCCGGATTTTGAGGCCGATAAAAACGCCGGCAAACGCACTCTGGTAGTGATATTCGGCAAGGAAAAGATGAGCAAACTTTATGTAATCCTGATGGCTGTGGCCATAGTTCTCTTTGCTCCCGCTTTTATCCTTTCCCAATCCCTGTTTGCACTCTTAAACATAATCCCCGCATATTTTATATTACGTTCTGCAATCAATGTTGCTCGTGGCAACTGGCGTAATCCGCAGGGGCTTGCTTTTAGCTGCCGATATGGTTTTTATGGTTTGATGTTCAGCCCGCTTACCCTTAGTCTTACCTTTTTGCTAAATGGGTTATTGGACTTTTGATAATTTACTGGAGGTCCGGAAAGATGAAAAAAATTAGTAATTTAAAAATCCTGCCGTTTGTTGCCGTGATTGTTTTGTGCGTTGCGCTTGCCGGATGTTTTGGATGGCATGAAAAACCTGCTGTAAAAATCGTAATGGCGCCCTATTTTGGAAGCTGGCTGTGTACATATGGAATTGTCAGCGGTGAAGTGGTTTCAGAAGAGGTGGATGTTATTATTGACCAGTCGCTTGCTTTTGATGATCAGATGATGGCCGGCAATTATCCGATTGGAGCTATGAATACCGCCGCCTTTGCCATCAGCAGAGAGGTTACGTCATTCGATATAAAGGCAATGGCAGTCTACCTGGCCCACAGCGGGGTTGAAACTGATAACGGCGTGGCTTTAGTTTATGTAAAGAAAAATAGCGCCTTTTCATCACCGGCAGATCTTGCTGGTAAAAAAATCGGCGTTCCCGGTTTAAACAGTGGGATTGCCAGTACTTTTATCGGTTTACTAAAAAGCGAATATGGCATAAGTGAAAGCTCTGTTACCCTGGTTGATGGAGGCCCTCCGCAACTGCTTGAATTTGTCCGCAAGGGTGATCTGGATGCGGCGGTGGTTTTGGGTGACCCTTCCGTACAGGCATATTATTCTGAGGACCTGCAGGTTTTATGGAATCTGGATAATACGTTTACCGGTATTTACGGCACATATAATCCAGCATCTTTTCTGACAGTGCGTTCTGACTACCTCGAGGAAAACCCCGAAGTGGTAGAAGCGGTATATGAACTGTTAAAAGAGAGCCGGGAATATGGTGAGGCCCGGCTTGAAGCACTCTCCCGGGAGTATGTTAACCAATTTGGTGGAGATGCAAATTTTTACCAGAACGCTTATTTGAAGCACTATTCGGTCACCTTCGATTCAATTGAAGGTGAATTGGAGCAAGCGGTAATGGCAATTTTTGGTTTTGTTGAGGATCGGGGTATAATCAGTTCTATACCTCAAACGGAAGAATTATTTGTAGAATGGTAAAAAAACTGGGCATGGCAGCGCTTGCCGTCCTGCTTTTCTGGCTTGTCTGGTGGGCGATAGCAGCGTTTTCCAACTCTGCACTTTTCCCAACCCCCTGGCAGACCGTTCGGGCGCTCTGGGTTATTATTACCTCTTCCAGCTCCTGGGAGCACATTGGTATATCTACTTACCGGGTTGTAGCAGGTACTGCCATTGGCTCTGCTGTAGGGGCAGTATTGGGACTTTCCACCCGTTACTGGCATTTTATGGAAATAACCGTCAAGGCGGTGATTTATCCCCTGTTGCAATCGGTTCCCACAATCTGCTGGGCACTTATATTCGTGCTATGGTTCGGCCTTTCAGATACTACTCCGATTCTGGCAGTGGCTTCGGCGGTAGCGCCGTTTTTTATCATAAACATTTGGGAAGGTTTAAAAGAGCTTGATTCTAATCTGACTGAGATGGCTTCGGTCTATACAAGCTCGCGCTGGCGTATTTTAAACAAAGTGATTATGCCAATGCTTTACCCATATATTTTTGCTGCAACTCGCAGTTCAATGATGGTTGCCTGGAAAGTGGTTATTCTTGGCGAAATCTTCGGTGCCGCTTCAGGTATGGGCTATATGCTTTCAATTGCATTTGGGAGTTACAGAATAGAGCAGGTTTTTGGCTGGACGCTGGCTTTTGCTGCTATTCTTATCATGTTTGATTACGGGATATTTAAATATATTGATAAAAAGTTCATACGAAAATGGAAACCGCAGGAAGTATAGTTCTAGAAGTAAACGGTATTTCGCATTCCTTTGAAGACTTGAGGGTTCTTCAGGATATCTCCTTTACAGTTAACAGTGAGGAGGTTGTTTGCATCCTCGGGCCTTCCGGATGTGGTAAAACTACCTTGCTGCGTATTGTTGCAGGGCTTATGCCCAGTCACCAAGGAAACATTCTTATTCATGGTAAAGACAATGGCAGGCCTGGCACTGCCCGCCAGGAAATCGGTGTGGTGTTCCAGGAACCCCGCCTGCTTCCATGGCGAACAGCGGCTGCTAATGTAGCTTTGCCTTTTGAACTTGTCGGAAAGAAGGCTTCGGAAACAGATTTGAACTTGGTTAATCTGGCGCTTGGTATGGTTAACCTGATTGATTTTGGAGGCAGCTACCCGCACCAGTTAAGCGGAGGCATGCGACAGCGGGTATCTCTTGCCCGGGCACTGGTAACCAATCCGCGTATTTTGCTTATGGATGAACCCCTTACGGGCCTGGACGTTGTTACCAGGGAAGAGCTTCAAGATGAAATCATACGTATCTGGCGGGAAAAGCAAATGAGCCTGCTGTGGGTGACTCATGATCCTGAAGAAGCAGTATTCATGGCAGACCGGGTGATTGTCCTTTCCAACCGGCCAACCACCATTAAAACCGTCCTTGATATCAACATGACCAGGCCACGCTTGAGAACAACGCGAGAATTCGCCGCCGTTGAACAGGAGCTCCGCCAGTTGCTGGCATAGAAAAATTTATCTTTCTTTAACCTGTATCTCGATACCGTTTATTTCCCTCACACCTTCAGCTATAATTTACTGGTGTAAGCATACAAGCAGGCGGGTAGCTAATTTACCCGGAAAGGGATAAGTATGGCGGAGAAAGAAGAAAAAGCCCAGGCTTCCGAAACCCCCAAAATCCTGACCAAACCCCTGCCAGTAATTCTTGACGAGATGGAAGAAAACATCCGTGCGGCTGCTGAAGCCGCATTGAGGGCTGAGAAGGCCTCCCGCTCAGCAAGTGATGCCGCTCATACAGCCACTACCGCTTCCAGTGAGGCCGCGAAGAGAGCAGATGAAGCTCGCGCCGCCGGCCAAAATGCAGCCGATATCGCTACCAAGGCAGCCGCTGAAGCTGTTACCAGAGCTGAGACCACCGCAGAAAAAGCCACCCGTGCGGCCGACCTGGCTGCTTTAAGGTCTGAAGAGGCAGAAAAGCAGACAATCAAAGCGGTGGAATCCTTTCACCAGGCAGCTGTAGAAGCTGCCGAAAAAGCCGAAATTGCTGGCGAAAAAGCACGGCAGGCAGCAGAAGAAGCAACCAAGACTTCCAACCAGGCAGCGATATCTGCTGCAAAAGAGGCAGACAAGGCAGTCAAGGCCGCTCAAGAAGCTGCTGCAATATCTCGTCAGGTTTCTCAGGAAGCAACCCAGGCTTCAAAGGACGCTATTTCAAAAGCAGAGTCCGTGGATACCGCATTAAGAGCAGCTTTGGCAGAAGCAGTCAGCGCAGCTAAAAAAGCATCCTCCCATGCTTGTGCGGAAGCTGAAGCAGCCATAAAAGCAGCCAAAGAAGCCTCAGATGCAGCCGGTGCGGCAGCTGCAGAAGCTGCCAGGCGCGCTGAAGAGGCAAGTGCCAGTTCCCGTGCATCCGCAGAACAAGCCATGCAATTGGCAGAAGAGGCTGCACGAAGGGCAGAAGAAGCCGCGCTGAAAGCAGAAGATACTGCTATCGGCGCCCGTTATGCGGCAGAAGAAGCAACCAACCGGGCAGAGGAGGCGGAACTGGCCGCCAAAGAAGCTGCCGCACGTGCCCAAAGAGCCGCAGAAGAGGCAGCTGCCAGGGCTGAGAATATGGCACTTGAGGCCAGGGATGCTGTTTTAGCCAGTATAAAAAATGCAAAAAATGCCGCAAAAAATGCGGATGATGCTGTTGATGTAGCTACTCAGGCTATGGCGAAGCTTTCTGAAAACGCTGATATGGAAAATGCCAGGGAAGCTGAAGCCAGCGGCAGGCAGGCTAAACGCGCTGCTGCTGCCGCTTATCAGGCTGCAGAAGACCTGAGGCGGAAATCTGAACTTGCTGAAATTGCTGCCGATGAAGCCTACCTTGCCGCAACCGGAGTTTCAGAGCACCTGGCCGCCAGCCTTGAAGAGGCTGGAAACCATGCCCGGGAAGCCGCCGAAAAAGGTTACAAGGTGGCCAGGGAAACGGTTAAAAAGGCAGAAATTGCCGATGCTGCCGGTGATCAGGCTATAGAAGCCTCCGCGGGAGTATTGCATCAACTGGTGAGCCGTGCTGAGGATCTGGCTGTAATGTCACGTCAGGCTGCTGAAACTGCTACAGGTGCTGCAGAAGCTGCGCGGCTAGCTGCTGACGAAGCTGCCCGAACCATGAGCGAAGAAGCATCTGCAAGTATACAGGAGGCCAGAAAAGTTGCGCAGGAAAGCGCCTTAAAAGCTGAAAAGGTGGCGTTAGCGGCCGAAGCGTCCAGCCAGGAGGCCAAATCTGCTGCTGAATCAGCTATAAAAGCTTCCAGAGAAGCGGCACTGAAGGCTACCAGAGATGCCGAGGAATCTGCGCAAAATGCCAGGGAAATTGCTGTATCCGCCCGGGAGGCATCAGAGGAAGCAGCCCGCAAGGCGACTGAGGCAAGCGCTTCTGCCAGCGCAACAGCCGAAGCGATGGCGGCAGAAGCATTCAAAAAAGCCGAGGAAGCCAAAGCTGCTGCTGAAGCAGCGATAAAGGCAGCCCGGGAAGCGGCACAAAAAGCCACTCGTGAAGCCGAAGAATCATCACAAAAAGCCAGAGAAATGGCCTTAAGTGCACAACAGTCATCGGAAGAAGCAAAAAACGCAGCTGAACTAGCGGTCAAATCCTCGCAGGAGGCGGCGCTGAAAGCTACCAGAGATGCCGAAGAATCTGCGCAGAAGGCCAGGGATATTGCGGTCTCTGCCCGGGAGGCATCGGAAGAATCTTCGCGTAAGGCAGTGGAAGCAAGTACCCGTGCCAGTGAAACTGCCGAAACCATGGCAGCAGAAGCATCAAAGAAAGCGGAAGAAGCCAAAGCTGCTGCTGAAACAGCGATAAAGTCATCACAGGAAGCGGCACAAAAAGCCACTCGTGAAGCTGAAGAAGCTGCACAAAAAGCAAGAGAGATCGCCATGACCGCCAGGGCAGCTTCAGAAGAAGCTGCCCGCAAGGCAATGGAAGCAAGCGCACGTGCCAGTGAAGCAGCCGAAACCATGGCAGCAGAAGCGGCTATAAAGGCCGAAGAAGCCATGAAAAAGGCTGAAGAAGCCCTGGTAAAAAGTATTGTAAAGCGTGTGCTCTCCTCAAATCAGATGACCACCATTATAATTCTTACGGTAATAGGGGCAATTTTTGCAGCCGTATCTATCAGCCTCGGTTTGAGCCTGATTTGATCCTGAAGCCGGGTTTGGTATTTGGCAATCCGGCTCTCAAGGCAGCCGCGTGATTAATTGGGACAATACAGACGGAAAACAGACTCGCGGTTTTAAACTGTTTAGAATAACAGTTATAATAACAGCCAGGAAGCCGATTGAAAGATATCAAAGCTGGTTTTACTTTTTTGGCCAAGGGTTCAAGCCCTGTGCCTGGTTACCCGGGCAGCATATCCGGCAAACAGTATGATAAAAGATTTTTAGAGGTGGCAGGTTAAATAATATGATAATACTCGGGATTATTGGCATAATCATTGGTATCATCAGCCTTTTACTAATTGCAATTGCCTTTATACCTTTTCTGGGAATATTAAACTGGTTTATTATTCCGGTGCCGGTAATTGGGCTTATTTTTTCAATACTGGGGCGCAAAAATACAGGCGTGGTTGGAATTATTCTTTGCAGCGCCGCCATTATTATCGGAGTTTTCCGCCTTGCTCTAGGTGGCGGAGTTATATAAAGCAAGGTAACGAAAAAGCGGGGCACAAGCCCCGCTTTATTTTATATAAAATATTAATGGATTAAATATTTACCGTACTGGCCCACTTTTCTGCCAGATCACCGGCCCAGGGCAGTTTGTAATGATTCCCCTGGTAGGCTTTTATCATCAGAATTATCCATAATATGAAGATTACCAATCCCAGAATGGGCATAAGGATAAATTTAACTAGCGGAATAACCCCCAGTATAATCATCGCAATGCTGAATGCTCCGAACACTACGATGGACTGCCAGGCATGGAAACGAATGAAAGCATTGTCCTTTTCTATCAGCAGGAAAATAAGCCCGCTGATCCAGCCGAAGGCATAACACAGCAACCCGGCTACGTTTTCTTCAAGCCCTGAGGATGTTTTGGCCATGATAGATTGTAACCTCCTTAAGAAAAATTAGAAATAAGATTACAACTTGTGTTGCAACGTGTCAATGATATTTTGCCCGTATTCAGGTATATTTTCAATCAGCTATCCGGAAGAATCGCCAACGGTTTCAATTTTATAGCAGATTTTCCCTGCGGGAGCAGATATTTCCACGATCTCTCCTGCAGCCCTGCCTATAAGCGCTCTGCCCAAAGGCGAAGAGTCGCTGATTTTACCCTTGAGCGGGCTTGCTTCTCTGGTGGTGACAATTGTGTAGCAGTGAATATCTCCTGAAGAATTATCTCTAAGGGTTACCCTGTTTCCGATGCCTATTTGAAGACGGTTGCTGTCATACTGCTCTGCAACTTTTGCCAGTTTAAAGGTTTCTTCCAGGTCATTGATCCGCCCTTCCACATGCCCCAGTTCCTCTTTCGCCGCGGCAAGTGGAGAGTTCTCCTTGAAGTCTTTATCTGCCGCTGCCAGCTGAATTGCCTTAATAATATCGGGCTTTCTGGCTTTCAGTGTTACCAGTTCTTCTTTGAGAGCAGCATATCCTTCGGGTGTCAGGTAAACCGGATCTTGTGCTGGCCGGCCGTTACCAGAACGGCATTTAGCGCTTTTTGCCTTGCGCGGTTTGATGTGTCCAGCCAGGCTGGTTGCTGTCCATTTGCGTTTATTTATGTAAATCAAAAATTTGCGCAGCGTCTCCATTTTCTGAGTGAGTTCCGTATCGGTAGGTGGAAACTGCTGGCTGAACCGGGCAACTTCTGCTGGAGCCAGGCTGGAGGGTTTACGTTTGGCTCCACACCAGCGAACGAAACTGCTGATAGTAAGACTTGCTTCATTTGAGCGTGATGCCTCCAGGCTAAGCAAAAAAAGATTTGCAGCCTCAGCCAGTTCTGGTTGTTGTTCTTGTATGGTCATTTTGGATTCCCTTCTATTCATTTGATATATTAATTATTTACCGGTGCCATTATTGAAGCAACTGTACGGTAAAAAGCCGGAGTCCTTATAATTTTTAACACTACACTGCCATGATCATCAAATCGCAAGCTCTCATCTTCGGAGAGTTTTTGGGCAAGGCCGCTATGAATAATTGCATTAAATGCATTTTCAATCCGGCGCTCGTCCAGCTTTTCATATATATTTCGGGCTAGCCTGCCCAGGCGGATATCTCTGCCGATTACCTTTTTCCATTCCTTCTGGTAACCTGCCAATTCCCTGGCAGAAAAATCACCCTGCTTGAAGGCAGATCTAATAATATTTACAGCGCAATCCGCAGCTTTCAACCCATAAAATATACCGCCACCGGTAATTGGTTTCACCTGTCCGGCTGCATCGCCGATGACCAGTACTCTGTCTCCATGTGTTCTGGAAAGTGGTTTAAGGCTCACTCCGCGATATTGAGGCTTGCCGGTAGAAATAATCTGGCTGGTCTCCTTTAAATAGTGCAGGAACCTGTTAAAATGTGTTGCCGTATTTTTCCGGCAAAGAAGCCCTGCCAGTGCAATTCCATTCCCCAGAGGCTCAAGCCAGCTGAAAAAGCCCGGAGTGAAGAAGCCGCTGGTGAACACGGTGAGAGGCATGGAGCCCGGGATCTCTACCTGTGCCTGTGCCCCGATGGCGAAATCTGCTGGCTTGCCCAGGTGCAAGGCAGCAGTCAGGCGCGGACTAAAACCGGCAGCAACTACAACCAGCCTGCTTTTGAAAGAAGGCATACTGTTATTATCCGTATATACAGTAATGTCTTCTTTGCCAGCTTCAACGCGGCTGGCTTTTGAGCCAAAGATAAATTTGGCGCCAGCTGATTGGGCACTTTCAGCCATTGCCAAATCCAGAAAACCACGGTCAACGGCCAGAGCTTGTGTTGAGGAGCGCTCCAGTTCTATTGTCCGACCGCGGGGTGAAAAGATGCGGGCGCCACTAAAGCTACTGAGCGCTGGCAGTTTTTCAAGGTTGAGCATTTTTGCGCACTGCGGGCTTATAATACCAGCGCAGCATACAGGACTACCCAGGTATGGCCGTTTTTCCAGTACGGTGACCCGGTAACCTTGCCGGGCAAGCGCTCTCGCGGTATAGCTTCCTATCGGGCCGGCTCCAATAACAAGAACATCTTCCATTGAGGTTAAATTATACATGTGGGGTTTCATTGCCAAGTATAGCATATTCGGAAGTTTTCCATCAGTCGCAATAACCTGGAAGGGCATGTTGAAAAAGGGTTTAGAAGACAACCAAAATAACCAGGAAATATATAATGGAACAAATTTTATGAAATTATGATTATGTCAAGCATTTCTTGAAGGGGATCTCTCAAGAGCTAAAAGACATGGTTTGGTGCACGGTTAATCAGCCCTGGGTGGAAAGGCTGGCCGTTCTTCGATTCCCAGTAAATGTAATGCTTTTCCCTGAAGGCGCTCCAGTAAGCCGCAAAGCACTTGCCTTTCCCCGGGTTTAAGCTCGCCCATGACATCGAAAATAGCTTTGCGGTTGGTAGAATGCTCAAACGCGAGGTTTCCCTTTTCAGTCAGTGCAACTCTTATAAGGTTTCGACGCTTCAGGTCCTTGTTTTTGGTCAGCAGTCCTTTTTCAGTCATCCGGTTGATGATGCCGGATATGGTGTGCGGTTCCCGCAGGGTTGATCTGGAAATCTCTGCCGGAGTAGCATTATTGCCAAGCGCCTGAACTGCCATAAGCACTTCTGCCTGCTCGGGGGTTATTTTATACTCCTGGAGTTCTTTCTCTCTGGCTTTGAACATGGCTCTCCAGGCATGGTTGAAAAGGAGCCAGGCGTTATAATCATTGTCACAAAAGAAAGCCGGTTTGGTCCCCTTATCCATAAACTTTCATGTATCCTCTGCAGTAATTATTGACAGGCTCCCATTATAGCACCAGGATTATGTCTGAACTAATTTGATGGTAAACAGGCTGTAATTCCGTTGCTTGCAGCCAAGATAACAGATTTGCCATGATTAGTCCCGGACAATTAGTTCAGTATGATATGCAGCTCTATTAGCTTGGGAGTATTGAACTTATAAGGCGAATAAAGTAAGCGTTGGCCTCAGTAGCCTGCATCTTTCATGTGTGATAAATGTGTTTTGATAAACCTGTGGCTTAGGGTAAAAAACGCAGGGTCATGCCTGTCATTGAGCCCGACCCTGCGCGAAAATAGTACGGTGTTATCTTACTTGAGAACATCGCTCATTTTTATACCAATTGCCCCGGCTACACCTTCTCCATAAGCCTTATCAGCCTTAAGACAATTAACGATGTGGCTGATCTTTATTTCCTTTGGAGCAGTACTTATATCACGAGCGGTATTTTCGAATAATACCTGCTGCTGCTCGGGCTTCATCAGGCGAAAAAGTTTGCCGGGCTGGGTGTAATAATCGTCATCATCCTTGCGGAAATCCCAATGGTCGCCAGCCCCTTCCAGCTTTAGAGGAGGCTCAGCAAAATCAGGCTGTTCCTGCCAGTAGCCATAGCTGTTAGGCTCAATGCCCGGGATGGATCCCTGGTTTCCATCAACTCTCATCAGCCCATCCCGATGGAAGCTGTTGACCGGGCAGCGGGGAGCATTTACCGGAATCAGATGATGATTCACCCCCAAGCGATAGCGCTGGGCATCACCATAAGAGAAAAGCCTCCCCTGCAGCATCTTGTCTGGAGAAAACCCGATACCCGGTACAACATTGGCCGGATTAAAGGCAGCCTGCTCAACATCGGCAAAATAGTTTTGCGGATTGCGGTTAAGCTCCATAACACCTACTTCGATCAACGGATAATCACCATGGTACCAAACCTTGGTAAGGTCAAAGGGATTGTAGGGCATTTTTCCTGCGTCTTCTTCGGGCATTATCTGTACATACATTGTCCAGCGCGGATAGTCTTTATTCTCAATACTTTCGTAAAGGTCACGCTGGTGGCTTTCGCGGTCACTTGCAATGATTGACTGAGCCTCTTGATCGGTAAGATTTTTGATGCCCTGTTGTGTTTTAAGATGGAACTTAATCCAGTAGCGTTTGTTTTCGGCGCTGATAAAACTGTAAGTGTGGCTGCCAAAACCATGCATATGCCGATATGAATACGGGATGCCTCTGTCACTCATAACAATTGTCACTTGGTGGAGTGCTTCGGGCAGATTGGTGAAAAAGTCCCACTGGTTTTTGGCACTGCGCATATTAGTGCGCGGATCTCTCTTAACTGCGTGATTGAGATCAGGGAACTTGAGAGGATCGCGAAGAAAGAACACGGGCGTGTTGTTGCCAACCAGATCCCAGTTGCCCTGTTCAGTGTAGAACTTGATGGCAAAGCCGCGTATATCACGCTCAGCATCAGCAGCGCCACGTTCGCCTGCTACTGTTGAAAAACGGGCGAAAATATCGGTTTTTTTACCCACCGCAGAAAAGACTTTGGCTTTGGTATATTTGGTAATGTCGTGTGTCACAGTAAAGCTTCCAAACGCTCCAGAGCCTTTTGCATGCATACGGCGTTCAGGGATCACCTCTCTGTCGAAATGCCCCAATTTCTCCAGATACCACACGTCCTGCAATAATACAGGGCCGCGGGGGCCTGCGGTCATAGTGTTCTGATTGTCAACTACAGGCGCACCGGCGCCAGTGGTCAGCTTATTATCTTTATTTACCTTTTCTGGCATACCCTTCTCCTCTTTTAAGTTTCACGCCCGTCAATGACAATCCTCAAACAAACTTCTGAAGGCAGTCTTTTTCTTATAGGCCGTGAAACTCTTTACTTGCCGATTTATCTATTGTATTGTTTTTTTAATATTCAATACTATTATCGTAATATTATATTCCCCCGGCTGCAAAGTCAATAATGCTCGAAATTGGTTATTATCGCGTCTGTTCTTTTTTTGCCGAGTGGATACCACCCACTGATATAAGAGATAATATAACCCCAAAATCCTTGTAAGCCATGGGGCGTTGATCGGCTGAAATTATAAAAAAACAGGAAGGATATATGAACTATAACGTAGAAGTAAAACTCCTCGCGATCACTCCTGATAGCGAAAACCTTCTGGAACGGTCTGGGCGGATATGTTACGCAAGTGAAGATAAGCTGGGAACAAATCAAAAATGGCTGCAAGCCAGAATCAGGCAGGGGCATGAAAGCCTTATTGAGCACGCTTCGGCAACTTTTTTCATCAAAGCTTCTCGCGCCCTTACTCATGAACTGGTGCGCCACCGGATCGCCAGCTACTCTCAGCGCAGCCAGCGTTATGTGCATGAAACCCGGGCAGAGTACATCTCTCCACCAGAGCTCGCAAAAGAGGTCGACCCGAAAAACGCCAAAGTTTTTCACGACGCAATGGCAGCCAGTTGGCAAGCCTATCACACATTATTGGAAGCTGGGGTGAAACCGGAGATAGCCCGTTATGTGCTGCCGAATGCCTGCACAACTGAGATAATCTGTACCTGGAATTTCCGCCAAATCAGGCACATCATAAAAACCCGAACCGATCAGGCGGCACTACCTGAGTTCCGGGTAATAGCAGACAAAATCAAGGATATAATGAAGGGACAAGCACCCAAAGTATTCGAGGACCTCTAAAGCACAACTGCTACCAGGAGTTTTTCTTGCCTCAATCTACCACGCTTAACCTTCAATTATCCCGAAAACCAATAGCAAACCTGAAAACCACGGCTAAATATGAATGGGTAAATATCTGATTCAAGCTGGTTGCCAGGGAAGCCCCTGTTTAAGGTTTATCCTTTGTGGGAGCAATAGTATTGTATGGCTTTTGTAAGAAACTCGGGAAGGTTTTCATGGATACCCCTGAAGTACTTTGCAAATCTGGCATCCTCGCTGTAGCTGCGCCCCAACTCCAATACAGCTTCATCCGAATACTGATGGAAGTTCTCCAGCCATTCCCTCCACCTGGCCACCAATTCCTGAACCTCCGGGCTTTCAAAACCTTTCGGCATATTATCGCTGATGTCCTTAAATATTTTTCCGCCTTCAGCCTGCACCATGACAAACTTCTCCTTGCCCATGTTTATGACACGCTGCTCGCTCTTCTGAAGTGTCTTTTCGCCCCAGCGCTCGCGCACCTCTTCACGGTATTTCTCTATCTGCTTGTCACTGAAACCTTCATAAAACTCTTTGATCTGCATCTTTATTTCCCCTTTTAATTCTTTGATAGTCTTATCCACAGTTGTTAAAAGATGGTTGATTCTCTCGGCTTTCCTGGTAAGAAGTATACGGTGCGACTGCAAGGCTTTCAGCACATCAAAGTCAGGCCTGGAGATAATATTACCAATCTCTTCCAGATTAAAGCCCAATTCTCTGAAGAACATGATCTGCTGTAAACGAACAACTGCTTCATCCCCATAGTACCGGTATCCACTTTTATTGCGAGACTCCGGCTTAAGCAGCCCTTTTTCATCATAGTAATGCAGTGTACGCACGCTAACTCCAGCAAGTTCAGCCAGCTGTTTAACTGTATAAGCCATAGTGCAGATATCATAAACTATAACGTAACGTAATAGTCAAACTCCGGATTAGACTCAGTTTATTTGGTGCCTGAACAAAGCAGAGCTGGTATTGATTAAAACAACATGGTTTGATAACATGAACCTGACAGCTTTAAATTACTTCTGCACTTAAAACCAACCAGCCAGTTTTACTGACGATTATTGGATATTAAAACCTGGAGGGCCAAAATGCAGGTAGTTACTGGTTTGAAAAAATCTCATTACTTTAGATTCGCACTCGCCATTTTTTTACTTGTTTGCCTTAATTTGACTATTACCGCCTGTAAAACTGTCCCTGATGATGCAAATCTTGGCTCACCTTTCCCACCGGAATGGAACCCCCAAAAACAGGCTCTTCTGCCTGATAAAGAGTTCGATACAAACTGGGCTGAAACCGAAGGCTGGTACCGGGCTTTGAACCGGGGGCTCTCAGCACTATGGTTGAGCTGGGATCCCGGTCCCAGTTTTATTTCTTCTCCGGCTGATGAGAACTCCTCGACGGTTCTGGGCTTGAGCGAAGGCATTCCGCCTGGCAACGGGGAAAAGCTTCTGCGCTGTATATTTGCCAAAGACCTCCCCGGCGGCATAGAGCTTGATCTACTTGTAAAACTGTACGACGGAGACCACCTTATTGGTGAATGGGCTGAAGATAAAATATCCGATACCTGGACAACGCGCGAGTTCGAGATAAAAACCGAACCGAGTGGTTGGGGTGATTTAAGGGTTGAGCTGACCTGCCAGGGTGATACATCTGCGGATGAAGCTGATTTAAGAAGGGTAAACGTATCTGTTGTTGAAGTAGAGATACCATACCCTGATACCTTTACATTTCCCTATTTGAATCCGGCCACCACAACCCATTCCCCCGGAAGCGATACCGTAAAGAGTCCTCCTGGCCTGCAGGAAGGCGAAGTGATTTTCGTATGCAGCTTTGACGGCGAACCGGCTGAAGGATTTGAGCCGCTTCTCTCCCAACCCTCCATAGAAGATGCTTCGCGCCCCTATGAAATGCGTACCTGGTTCAAACGTGCCGGGCCAGATGAACCTGAAGAATACACTTTCCCCGGAGCTGATGGTCTCTGGGCAGCCAGAATATCAGGAGTCGGCCCCCTGGGAGTGGCGGCTGGCCATACCGAGCCCCCGCCTGAGGGGTTCGTGTCTCCCCTGGGCATTATGACTCCTTCTGTTGAAGCACCAGCTGAAAACTGCCTGGTGATACGCATATCATCCAATTCCGGCTATATCACATGGACCGAACCCCACCAGTGGATAGCATGGAATGAATGGCCTTGTTGCGCTGCTTCCTGGAACTTCCAGAGAGAATCAGGGCCAACCGGTGAAGAATATCACGGCACCGGTTCATTTATTCACTGGGTTGCACAAACTATCGTATTTACACCCGAATAACAAGCTGCTATGCAGTTATGATATTTATTAGTACTTATTGTAGCCCATCTGTCATGCAGGCTCGCCATGGTACGATGGTAATGTTATCCAGGTTAACAACACAAGATTCAGGGAAAACAACCGTTCCCGTGGGCTTAAATTGACACAATTTGTCATTCTGGTGTGCTACAATATGCCTAATGATATCCGGTTGCATTTTAAAAGTATGAAACTTGCCTTCCTGTTTTTTGTTCTGATTGCAGTTGCGGAATCCTTTACTGTATTCGTAGATGTTCTGGCAGGTGTGATACTGTTCGGTATTATTTTACTGGCTACACTGATTATTCCTGCTGTAAAAAACAATTATCAACAATCCCGACTGGTTCTTTCTCTTTCCCTGGTACCACTGGTTCGCATAATAAGCCTGAGCATGCCACTGGCCGGATTATCGCAGATATGGTGGTTTCCAATTATGTACCTGCCACTTTTCCTGGCGGCTTTAGCCCTTATGTATATGCTGGGGTTAAGGTTCGGGGATATCGGCTTCAAGTTAAGACCGGTAACTGCCAATATTTTAATAGCGCTCAGCGGTATTGCCCTGGGGTTTATTGAATATTCTATCCTTCAGCCTGAACCTCTCATCGAACAGCTTACCTGGCAGTCGGGGCTGCTTGCCGGGTTGATATTGTTCGTTACCACCGGTTTGGTGGAGGAAGTAATCTTTCGCGGCGTGATGCAGAGAACCGCAATCGAATATTTTGGCTGGCGGGGCATCTTTTATACGAGTCTTATCTTTGCGGTACTTCATCTGGGTTTTCTTTCAGCAGCAGATGTTATTTTCGTATTCTTTGCCGGGCTGTATTTCGCCTGGGCGGCTTTAAAAACAGGTTCGTTAACCGGTGTTATCATTGCTCACGGCGCAACTAATACCGTGCTGTTTGTTATTGCGCCCTTTATGTTTTAAGCAGTTGAGCATAGTACTTTAGTAAATGGTAGCAAAGTTCCTGCCTGTCAGGACATAGAATGGTTAGGATAAGTTAGTTAAAATGATTTTAGATGAATTGACACATGGCTGACCGTGTCTTATTATAACGGATTATAGTGGTTTCCTATAGAATAGGTGCAATATTGTTCCTGAAACAATTATCACTCTTAACGGAGTCAGGATAACATAAATTGAGAAAGGTTGAGCGTATATTTTGTGTGGAGTAATCGGGTATACCGGTAAACAACCGGCAGCAGATGTATTGCTGGATGGTCTTACCAGGCTTGAATACCGGGGTTACGATTCAGCTGGCGTTGCCACCGTTTTCAACGGTGATCTGCACCTGAAAAAAGGAGTTGGCAAGCTTGAAGAAGTAGAACGGGATTGCTGTATAAGCCGCCTTCCCGGAACTACCGGTATCGGCCATGTCCGCTGGGCAACTCACGGTGGGGTTACCGTTACCAACGCCCATCCACATCTCGATTGTCTGAAATTTATTGCGATTGCCCATAATGGCATCATTTACAATTACCAGCAACTCAGAAGAAAGCTCTCCGCCAAACACGAAATGGTTTCAGAGACCGATACAGAAGTTGTAGCTCACCTGATAGAAGAATATATGCTTCCCGGGGTTCCCCTGGAACAGGCAGTTGCGCGGGCTGTCAAGGAAATACAGGGGACTTATGCGTTGGTGGTGGCATCAACTGTCGAGCCGCAAACAATCGTGGCTACCCGTAAAGGAAGCCCTCTGGTGGTTGGGATTGGCAAGGGAGAAAATTTTGTCTCCAGTGATTTCCAGGCTTTTCTCCCCCATACCCGCAAGGTGCTTTTTCTGGATGATGAAGAAATGGCGGTAATTACTCCTGGCAAAGTCAATATACATTCTGCCTACGGTAAAAAAGTATTCAGGGGTTCGGTCACGCTGGACATCGAATTGGCAGTGCGGGAGAAGAACGGTTTTGATTTCTTCATGCTAAAAGAGATTTTTGACCAACCGCAGGCGATCATCTCTGCCACCAAACAGGAAAAAGAGGCCTTGCAAAAGGCAGCCAACC
The DNA here is from genome assembly GCA_028705415.1 of Dehalococcoidales bacterium. Taxonomy (GTDB): domain Bacteria; phylum Chloroflexota; class Dehalococcoidia; order Dehalococcoidales; family CSSed11-197; genus CSSed11-197. Next base: position 3,593 of record JAQWDO010000006.1, on the reverse strand, counting down.
TGGTTAACAGCAGCCGTTCGGTGGTATTTACCGCCTGCGGAAGTTCCCGTTACGCTTCGCTTATCGGCCGTTACATGTTTTCAAAAATTGCCCATCGTTTCAGCGATGTCATCATCTCTTCGGAATTTGGATATTTTGGGGATGCTGTTGATGAACAAACCCTGGTTATTGCGCTTTCCCAAAGCGGAGAAACGGCAGATGTTATCCAGGGAATAAAAGAGGCACAGAGCAGGGGGGCAAAGGTTCTTTCGATTGTGAATACTATCGGCTCTACGCTGGCACGTATGAGTGACTGTACCCTGTATTTAAATTGCGGAGCAGAATTTGCTGTGGCTGCAACCAAGAGTTTCCTCAGTGAGCTGGTGGTTCTGTATCTTCTTTCGTTTTCAGTCGCTGGCCGGCTGGAAGAAGCCGAAACAGAGCTGGTAAAAATTTCAGCCCTTCTGGACGAAAACCTGCGTCTCAATAACGATGCTGTTCCCAAAGCTGCCAATATGCTGTCAAAATATGACAAGTTTTATTATATTGCCCGTGGCATCAATTTCGCGGTTGCCGGAGAAGCTTCTCTCAAGCTTAAGGAAGTAGCTTATGTTCATTCTGAGGGCATGTCTGCCGGCGAGCTAAAACATGGAACGCTTGCTCTGGTAGAGAACGGTACGCCGGTTATTGCCATAGCCCCCTGCGATGGTACCCGGGATGATATACTCTCCAATGTATCCGAGGTGAAAGCAAGAGGTGCTTATATAATAGGAGTTTCCGATAAGCCGGACAAGCTGTTTGACATGTATATTGAAATACCCAGGGTAAATGAATATTTCTATCCACTGGTTAGTATTGTACCGCTTCAACTTTTCGCCTTCCATTCAGCCATAGCGCGCTCCCTGGATCCGGACCGGCCGCGTAATCTTGCCAAATCGGTTACAGTAACATAATTCAAGGGGTTTTGTTTCATATGGACAAACAAAAGGCAGTAAAGGTGCTGGTTACCGGAGGTGCCGGTTTTATTGGGTCGCATTTGACTGAAGAGCTTCTCGGGATGGGCTATCAAGTGCTTGTTGTGGATGACCTGTCAACCGGCAACCTGGCTAATTTGAAACATCTGTCTTCTGATTCCAACCTTGAAGTTCTCTGTTTTTCGGTTAACGATGCCTGCCGTCTGCAGGAAGCATGCAAAGGAGCAAGCTATGTGTTTCACCAGGCTGCCATTCCCAGTGTGCCGCGGAGTGTTGCCGATCCGGTTTCCACCAATTACGCAAACATAACCGGTACGCTGAATGTGCTGGTAGCCGCACGGGATGCCGGCGTTAAAAAAGTGGTGTATGCATCTTCTTCTTCAGTTTACGGAGATACCCCTACCCTGCCCAAGAAAGAAGCGATGGTGCCGGAACCGCTTTCCCCTTATGCTGTTTCCAAGCTGGCGGGAGAGCATTATTGTGCTGCCTTTACCGCCTCTTACGGGTTGCAGACTGCCTGCCTTCGGTATTTTAATGTGTACGGGCCGCGCCAGGCTGCCGATTCTGCTTATGCTGCGGTAATTCCAAAATTTATACAACTTATAAAACAGGGGAAGCCTCCGCAAATATTTGGAGATGGAACACAGACCAGGGATTTTACCTTTGTAAAAGATGTGGTCCGGGCCAATATTCTGGCTTCTCAGAGCCTTCAGAATGGTGCATATAATATTGGTACAGGCTCAAGCATCAGCCTCAACGAACTTGCACATGCATTACTAAAAATGATAGGGTATGCCAAAATCAATCCTGTCTACTCTAAACCCCGGCCAGGTGATGTAGCTCATTCACTGGCGGATATCTCAAAGGCTGAGCAAGCTTTTGGTTACCGCCCCCTCTACACATTGAGCGAAGGCCTGAAAATAACTGTAGAAGAGTACGGGGAATAGCATAGTATAGAGAAAGATTGTTCTGTTAAGGGTCACGATTGCTAAACCGGTTATAGATGAAGGTGTACTTGGCTCCATACGGAGCGTATTTGCTTCCGGTAATCTTGCCCAGGGCAGGCATGTAAGAGAATTCGAAGAGTCTTTTGCAGCCTATACTGGTTCGGAATATGCAGTTGCCACCACCAGCGGAACCAGCGCTCTGCAGCTGGCATTACTGGCTGCCGGCATCAAGCCCGGCGATGAAGTAATTACCACCCCTTTCAGTTTTATAGCATCGGCTACTGCCATCCTTGCATGTGGGGCAAAACCGGTATTTGCCGATATCGACCCGGTTACCTTTAACATCGACCCCTCATGTGTCCAGTCAAAAATAACCCCTCACACCAGGGCAGTTATCGGCGTCCACCTTTATGGCCAGACCTTTGATGTCGAAGCCATGGAAGATATCTGTTCGCTCCATAACCTGGCATTGATAGAAGATGCCTGCCAGGCTCATGGCGCCCTGCACCACGGCAAAAGAGCCGGTTCCTTTGCTACCGGATGCTTTTCCTTCTATCCCACCAAGAACATGACCACCGGTGAAGGCGGGATGATTACCACCAGTAACGAAGATATCGCCCAACAATGCCGTTTGCTCCGAAACCACGGGCAGAGCGAGCGCTACTGCCACACCGTGCTCGGCTACAATGCCCGCATGACCGAGATTGCCGCCATCATCGGCCTCAGCCAGCTGGAGCATCTGGAAGCCTTCAACCAGGCCAGAATCAGAAACGCAAGCTTTCTCACCGGTGTTATTAAAGGTATAGACGGGCTGTTGCCTCCCCGGGTGATCCCCGGCAACCGGCACGTTTTCCACCAGTATACAATCCGGGTTACCCCTGCCTTCAAGATGAGCCGGGACGAGCTGAAAAGCTGCCTGGAAGCCGGGGGCATTGGCTGTGGTGTGCATTACCCCATCCCCATTCACCACCAGCCCCTGTTTAAGGATCTGGGCTATCAAGATAATCTGCCCATCTCGGAAGCTGCTGCCCGGGAGGTGCTCAGCCTGCCCGTTCACCCTTCCCTTACCCTGGAAGACCTGGAAACCATAGCTGAGGCGCTGAAAAATGCCTGATATTGTTAAAACCGGACAGGTCATAATCGGCAAGGGTTCTGTTATCCAGCCGGGGGTAATCCTCGGCAGCCGGGAAGACGGCAGGCTTGTAATCGGTAGTAATGCCTGTATTCGCTCCGGCACCATCATTTATTCGGATGTAATAATCGGGGATAACTTTAAAACCGGCCACAACGTGCTTATCCGTGAAAATACTGCCATCGGCAACAACACTCTGGCAGGAACCAACGTGGTGATAGACGGCCACTGCACCATCGGCTCAAACGTCAGCCTGCAGACCAATGCCTATGTTACCGCCCATACGCAAGTTGAAGATAATGTTTTCATGGGCCCCTGTTCGGTAACTACCAATGACAAATACATGTGCTCCGGTGCCGAACTCAAAGGCGCAACTCTCAGGAAGGGAGCGCGCATCGGCGCCAATGCCGTGATTCTGCCGGGCATTACAGTAGGAGAAAACGTGGTGGTGGGTTCGGGTGCCGTGGTTACCAGAAATGTAGAAGCCGTGCGCACGGTTGCCGGCAACCCCGCCAGAGTACTTAAATAACGAGGAAATGAGTTGATATATTTTGAACGTTC